>JBGSVS010000120.1:0-3634 GCA_041752895.1 Tabrizicola sp. | reverse complement strand
GAAATCAGCGGGCTTGCCCTGCAGCTTCGCGCGCTGCGGGCCCGCCTTGCCGCGCGTGCTGAAGGCGGCACCGACTGACCGATCCTTGCGCTTTCCCGCTTGCACCGGCCCGGAATACCGGTATGTATCCCCCCGTGTCGGGCCGTAGCGCAGCCTGGTTAGCGCGTCCGTCTGGGGGGCTGGAGGTCGAGAGTTCGAATCTCTCCGGCCCGACCATCGAAAACCCGCCCGCCTGCCACCCGGCAGTGCGGGCGGTTTCATATGCAGCCGGTTCGGCCTGTGTTGAGGGGGGGACGCCATGACATCCGGAGTGCTGCCCGCACAAGCCCTGCGCCAGCTGATCGCCACTGGCGCGCTTGCCGCCTCTCCCGCCATCCGCGACGACCAGTTGCAGCCCGCCAGCCTTGATCTCCGCCTTGGCCCCGTCGCCTACCGCGTCCGTGCCTCGTTCCTGGCAGGCAAGGGCCGCACCGTCGCTGACCGCCTGGCCGAATTCACCATGCATGAGGTCCGCCTTGCCGAGGGCGCGGTTCTTGAGAAAAACTGTGTCTACGTCATCCCCTTGGCCGAACGGCTGGCCCTGCCCCATGGCATCACTGCGGTTGCCAATGCCAAAAGCTCCTCCGGCCGCCTCGACCTTCTGACCCGCACCATCACCGATGAAGGGATCGAGTTCGACCGAATCGCCGAAGGCTACCAGGGCCCGCTTTATGCCGAGGTTTGCCCGCGCAGCTTTTCGGTCCTCGTCCGCGAAGGCCAGCGGCTGAACCAGATCCGCTTCCGTCAAGGCCAAGCCGTCCTCTCCGACGCCGATCTGACCGCCCTGCACGCCACCGAACCGCTGGTGTCAGGCAAAGCGGTCATTTCCGAAGGCCTCGGCTTCTCGGTCGACCTCAAGCCCGCGCAGGGCACCCTCGTCGGCTACCGCGCCAAGCCGCACACCGGCGTCGTCGATCTTGATCGGATCGGCCATTACCCGGCGCGGGATTTCTGGGAGGAGCTTCACTCCGACAATGGCCAGATCATCCTCGACCCCGGCGCCTTCTACATCCTTGTCAGCCGCGAGGCGGTGACGATCCCGCCCGACTACGCTGCCGAAATGGCCCCCTACCTTGCGATGGTTGGCGAGTTTCGCGTCCATTACGCCGGCTTCTTCGACCCCGGTTTCGGCCATGCCGCCTCCGGGGGTGCCGGATCGCGCGGGGTCCTGGAGGTCCGCTGCCACGAAGCCCCCTTCGTTCTGGAACACGGGCAAGTCGTCGGCCGCCTGGTCTACGAACGCATGTCCGAACGGCCCGAGACGCTTTATGGCGCGGGCATCGCCTCGAACTACCAGGGCCAAGGCCTGAAACTCGCCAAGCAGTTCCGCTAGGGCCTGACCGCGTTCTCTGCTAGGGTTTTGTCATCTTCCCGTTACCCGGGTGGTGCCGATGCCTGTCAGATGGCCCAAGGGACAGACGCTCTGCCTTTCTGCCGTCATCGCAGCCAGCCCCGTCTGTGCCAATCGCCTGACGATTGAGGTCTGGCCCGATGCCTCGCCCGACCACACTGTTGCCTGCACCGTCGCGTTCGAGGACGGCTGGATCAGCCTTGTCCAGATCACCGGCGCGGGGATGCCCGGCCCCCAGCTGATGCGCTGGCGCGCGTCGCAGGCCGAAACCGACGCTGTCTTCGACAGCCTGCAGGCGCTTGTCGTGGGAACCGTGGCCTCCGTCGACCCCTACCAATCGCGCCAGCCGCCCGCACCGTTCCTCAGCGTGACCTGGATGACGCGGGTCGATGCGTCACTTGCCAGCGGGCTTTACATCCAGCCGGGCCTCAGCCTGCCCGGACCGTTGTCCCAGACACTCGCCTCGCTTGGCCTGGACCGTCCCTGCGGCCTTAGCGCCACAGCCGCCGAGTGACCTTCTGCACTTCCTTGGCCCGCGCCGCGAGGTCGCGCCCCCGCTGGGCCTGGGCCTTCTCCTCGGGCGTCATTTCGGATTCCGGTTTGCCCCGGCGCGCAGCGTAATCGACGCCCGCATCGACGGCGTGCCGAATGAACAACTTGGTCAGCATGTCGAAAAGCCCGTTCAGGTTCATTTCCGCCTCCCGTCAATCCTCGAACAACTCGCTCTGGCCCGTTGCGGCCTCGTCCTCGTCATCAGATGTCAAAGCCTGCCCGGGCGCAGGCCGATTGTCCAGCAGCCCCGCCGCGCGCAGTTCCTTCAGCCCCGGCAGGTCGCGGGCGGATTCCAGCCCGAAGTGGTCCAGGAACGCCTCGGTCACCACAAATGTAACCGGCCGCCCCGGCGTCATCCGCCGCCGCCCAAGCCGGATCCAGTCCAGCTCCAAAAGCTGGTCCACAGTCCCCCGGCTGACCGCAACGCCCCGGATTTCCTCGATCTCCGCCCGCGTGACCGGCTGGTGATAGGCGACAATCGCCAATGTCTCGATGGCCGCACGCGACAGCTTCCTCACCTCGACCGTCTCGCGCCGCATGAGGAAGCCCAGGTCCGGAGCGGTGCGGAACGCATAGGCATCGCCCACGCGCACCAGGTTCACCCCCCGCCCCTCATAGCGCTTTTTCAGGTAGACCAGCGCCTCGGCCGGGTCCGCGCCATGCGGCATCCGCGCCTGCAACTCGGCCAGCGTCACGGCTTCCGCGCTGGCAAACAGGATCGCTTCGACCATCCGCTCCTGCTCGCCCATCGGTGGGGCGTCGAACAGGCTTTCCTCGGTTGCGGTTTCTTCGGCCATCACCGTTCCTTCAACCGCAACTCTATCGGAGCGAAAGTCTCGCCTTGCCGCAAGACCACCTGCCCGCGCTTGGCCAGTTCCAGCACCGCCGCGAAATGCGCCGCAAGCGACGACCGCCGCGCCATCGGGCTGCCATCCCAGCCGTCCGGCAGAAAGCTGACCAGCGTCGCCCAGTCGCCCACATAGCCGATCAACCCGCGCAGCCGCTCCAGCGCCTGCTCCATCGTGTAGACATGCTCACGGTCCAGGACAAAGGGCCGGAACTCGTCCTTCGTCCTGATCTGCGCATAGGCGCGCATCAGGTCCAGCAGCGTCGCCGTCCACTTCACCTGGCGTTGGTGGGTCAGGTCTTCCGGCACGCCCCGCGCAAAGAAATCGCGCCCCAGCTGGTCGCGCCCCATCAGCCGCGCCGCCGCATCGCGCATCGCCTGCAGCCGTTCCAGCTGGAACGCCAGATGCGCCGCCAAATCCTCCGCCGACGGTCCCTCATCCCCCGGTTCGGGGGGCAGCAGCAACCGCGACTTCAGGAACGCAAGCCAGGCCGCCATCACCAGGTAATCCGCCGCAAGCTCGATCCGCAGGGTCCGCGCCTGTTCGACAAACCCCAGATACTGCTCGGCAAGCTTCAGGACGGAAATCTTGCGCAGGTCCACCTTCTGCGTCCGGCTTAACGTCAGCAGCAGGTCCAACGGCCCCTCGAAACCGTCCACATCGACGATCAGCGCCTCGGCGGCCAGTCGGTCCTCGGGCGCGATGCGCTCGGGCTGGTCCCAGTCTTCCTCAGCCATGCGCCAGTTCGGCCAGCGCCGCCTTCAAGTCCACCGTTGCCACCCGCCGTGCCGCGACCGCAGCTTCGGCCCGGGCGCGCGCCTCAGATCCCATGACCCCGGCAGCC
>JBGSVS010000119.1:0-3591 GCA_041752895.1 Tabrizicola sp. | reverse complement strand
CGATGTCCAGCCAGACGGCGAGGACAAGTGCGACGCCGATCACGATGCGCTGGTAGGACCCGTCGCCAAAGCCGATCAGCACCATGCCGGTCTGCAAGCGGGCCTCCGGCAGCGGCCTCGGGGGCGACGTGGATCGCAGCCGGGACCTTGCCGCTGGCCCCTGACATCCGGCCATCGGTCACCAGTGCCACCTTCAGACCCCGGTCCTGCAGCACTGACAGCGTGGGCGTCAGCGAATGGAGCTCCGGCATCCCGTTTGCCTGCGGTCCCTGAAAGCGGACGACGACGATCGTGTCCTGCGTGAACTCGCCCGCCTTGAAGGCGGCTTTTACGGCGTCCTGGCTGTGGAATATCCGCGCCGGGGCCTCGATCACATGGCGCTCGGGAGCCACGGCCGAGACCTTGATCACCCCGCGCCCAAGATTGCCGGTCAGAAGCTTGAGGCCCCCCTGCGGCGCGAACGGCCCAGAGGCGGGGCGCACGATCTTGTCGTTCAGGCTTGTCGTCGGACCTGCCCGCCAGGCCAACCGACCCTCAGCCAGGACGGGCTCTTGCCGATAGGCGGCAAGCCCGTCGCCTGCGACGGTTTTTGCATCGGGGTGAAGAAGACCGCCGTCGAGAAGCTGACCGATCAGGAACTGCAGCCCGCCCGCGGCATGGAAGTGGTTCACGTCGGCCAGGCCATTGGGGTAGACCTTTGCCATCAAGGGCACGGCTTCGGACAGGTCGGCGAAGTCCTGCAGGTCAAGAATCACGCCCGAGGCCCGCGCCATCGCCGGAAGGTGGAGGACCAGGTTCGTGGACCCGCCTGTCGCCATCAGACCAACGATTCCGTTCACATAGGCGCGTTCGTCAAGGATCTCGCCCGCCGGGCGGAAGTCGTTGCCAAGCGCGGTGATTTCGGCCGCGCGTTCCACGGCGGCCACCGTCAGCGCGTCGCGCAAGGGGGTGCCGGGGTTCACGAAGCTGGCGCCGGGCAGGTGCAGGCCCATCACTTCCATCAGCATCTGATTGGTATTTGCCGTGCCGTAGAACGTGCAGGTGCCGGGGCCGTGATAGCTTGCCATCTCGGCGGCCATCAGGTCCTCACGACTGGCCTTGCCCTCTGCATAGGCATTGCGGATGCGGGACTTCTCGTCATTGGGGATGCCCGATGTCATCGGACCTGCCGGCACGAAGACTGCGGGAACATGCCCGAACGTCGCTGCCGCCATGATCAGGCCGGGCACGATCTTGTCGCAGACGCCAAGGTAAAGGGCGGCGTCAAAGCAGTTGTGGCTCATCGCCACGCCTGCGGCGAGAGCTATCACATCGCGCGAGAAGAGCGACAGCTCCATCCCCGGTTGGCCTTGCGTGACCCCGTCGCACATCGCCGGAACGCCGCCCGCGACCTGGACCGTGACGCCCGCCTTGGTTGCGGCCGCGCGGATGAGATCGGGGTAGCGTTCGAACGGCTGGTGCGCCGAAAGCATGTCGTTGTAGGCCGTCACGATCCCAAGGTTTGCAACCTTCGTTGCTGCAAGCGCTGCCTTGTCCGAGCCCATGGCGGCATAGGCATGGGCCTGGTTGCCGCAGGACAGATGCGCCCGGACCGGACCGTCGGCAACAGCCTTGCCCATGCGCTCCAGATACGTGCCGCGCGTCGCTTCCGAACGGGCGCGGATGCGATCGGTGACGCGGGCGATGGTGGGATGAAGCGTCATGGCGTCCTCTCGGAAGATCCTGCTGGAAGGGATATAGCATTGTCTGTTAGCGCTAACAATCGCCTTCTACGACCAGTTTGCGATCAATCACGCCTGAGGCCAGGCATTCTTGGCCAAACCCGAACCAAAGGCACAGGACTGCCTGACTCTGTCCCGAATCTTTACCTGCCCCGGCCCAAAAGCCAACGAACAATGATGGATAGACGCGCCAGGCGTGGTTTCTGCTGGAGACATTTCGATGAAGAACCTTTCGATTCTCGTTCCCGCCGCCATGGCCGGGGTGCTTTTCGCGGCAACCGTGTTCGCGTCCCCGCTGTCGGATCCGGCAAATTCGGTTCCAGCGGGTGCGCCCGACCGTGCGGCAGCCTACAAGCTGGCGATGGGCGACTGACAGTCTGATCTTAAGGCATCTCGCTTTTGCCGCAGTGCCCGTTTCGGGTGACCTGACCCTTCCGGGCGGCTGCAAAACTGGATATGCGGGCAGAAGCAAGCATTTGCCGCGGGGGCCAGCATGACAGAGACCGAAGCGCCAGAGCGGGGACGCCCTGTGGTGCGGCTGAAGCCCAAGGCCGAGGCGCGCGCAATCCGCCATGGCTTCCCCTGGGTCTATGCTGACGAGCTGGTGACGGATCGCCGGACGCAAGGGCTTGTGCCCGGCGCTTTGGCCATTCTGGAAGATGGTGAGCGGCGCCCGCTGGGTCTTGTCACCGTCAACGTGAAGTCGAAGATCATCGCGCGGATGCTCGACCGCGATCCGGACGCCGTCATCGACGAGGCGTGGTTCGCCGCGCGGCTCGACCGGGCGCACGCTCACAGGTCACGGCTTTATGCCCAGCCCTTCTACCGTCTGGTTCATGCCGAGGCTGATGGTCTTCCGGGCATCGTGATCGATCGCTTTGGCGAGGTGGCGGTGGTGCAGCCGAATGCGGCCTGGGCGGAAGCGGCGCTTGACGACCTTGTGGCCGCTTTGGTGCGGGTGACTGGTGTGGGCACGGTGATCAAGAACGGTTCGGGACGTGCGCGGGGCCTTGAAGGCCTGGCTGAGGAAATGCGCGTCCTGCACGGGACCGCGCCCGCCGGCCCGGTGCCGGTGCCGATGAACGGGGCGGTCTACATGGCTGACCTGATGGGCGGGCAGAAGACCGGCCTCTTCTTCGACCAGCGCGAGAACCATGCCTTCGCTGCCCGTCTGGCAAAGGGCGCACGGGTGCTGGATGTGTTTTCCCATGTCGGCGGCTTTGCGCTGGCGGCGCTGGCTGGTGGCGCGGTCAGTGCGTTTGCTGTCGATGCCTCGGCCCCGGCGCTGGCTTTGGCGGCTGAGGGTGCGGGGGCCTCGGGCTTTGCCGATCGATTTGCAACCCGGCAGGGGGATGCCTTCGAGGCGCTGGAGGCCCTTGCCGCCGAAGAACAACGGTTCGATCTGGTGGTCTGCGATCCGCCGGCCTTTGCACCTGCCAAACCGGCGCTGGAGGCGGGGTTGCGGGCCTATGAACGGGTTGCGCGACTGGCCGCAGGGCTGGTCGCACCCGGCGGGTATCTGGTCCTGTGCTCCTGTTCCCATGCCGCCGATCTGCAGGCTTTCCGCAACGCAAGTGCGCGGGGCATCGGGCGGGGCGGGCGTCGCGGGCAGATCATCTACACGGGCTTTGCCGCGCCGGATCATCCGGTGCTGCCGCAACTGGCCGAAAGCTCATACCTGAAGGCGCTGGCCTTCCGGCTGGATTGATGAAGGCGGTTCTTGACGCCTGTGTCCTCTACCCGACGATCCTGCGTGAGATCCTGCAGGGCGCGGGGGCGGCGGGTCTGTTCCAGCCGGTCTACTCGGACCGGATCCTGCGGGAATGGGTGCTGGCGACGGCCAAGCTGGGGCCGGAAGCTCCGGTGATTG
>JBGSVS010000118.1:0-3314 GCA_041752895.1 Tabrizicola sp. | reverse complement strand
GTACGGTTCAAACCCTCGGTGAGGTGCTTGACCGGGCGGCCTTTCCACAGCTCCGAACGGTCGATCAGAACCAACCCACGTTGGCCAGGCGTCGTCGGCTTATACGACTTGAGTGCCATGTTCTCTGTCTTCCGTTTGCTTGCACGGATGTTGCCACCCGGCGGTGAAGGGCTCCGAAGATCCCCGATTTGGTGTCCTTTCCTCCTGCGGCTGCAGCGGGAGCGAACAAACCAAGAGCCCCGGACGAATCCGGGGCTGCTGGCGTGGCGCTGGATTAGCAGACGGGGGTGGGGGTGGCAATGGGGGGAAAGGGGGAATCTTTGGGCGCAGACCGACAGGTCGGCTTTTGCCTATAGAGTAGCTTGCCGCCCTGCGATGCCTCTGAAACAGTTTACAGAGACACTTTGATATGGAGAGAAGGAATGGACAGTGCAGCTATCCTCTTGGCCTTCGCGGTTCAGTGGGGCGATCCAACTTACCCACCGCTCATTGTTGAGAAATCTGAGCTTGAAGACGCTGAGAAGACTCTCGGTGTCCTTTTCCCTGAAGACTACAAGGCCGGGATACTTTCCGGGGGCATGCCTAGCTTTACACCCGCGTTATTGGATGCAATCGCCGACCTGCAGATCGATCTTCATGATCTTTCTGCACTAAATCCTCCAGATCAGATTGTTGAGGAAACTCTTGGCTGGCGAGAGATTGGCCTGCCAAAAAATCTGATCGTCATCGGATACGACAGCATGGGAAACAAGTTCTGCTTCGACGTGGCCGATCTTCAAAGTGATACAGTTCCTTCAGCGCCCGTCTACTTCTGGGATCATGATTTCGATACGGTCGAGTTGGTGGGGGCCTCGTTTCCAGAATGGATTGGCAGCTACATTGGAGACTGGAGCACGGGGCTGACCTACAAGGACTTTTAGCGAAGTGACGGCGCCATGAGGCGGCTGCATCGCTTCAGATCAAAGTACGCTCAGTCCACAGCGCTTGCGTCCGCATCGACGTAGTGCAAAACTTGCAAAAAGCCCCCACCTTCCGGCAGGGGCTCTCTCATTTCACTCAAGCCTAAGGCTCAGAGGCCGGTCGTCACGTCGATCGTCTGACCGTCTTCCAGCATGACATAGGCCTTCTTCTTGTCCGAACGCTCGCCTGCGCGACCGCGGAAACGCTTGGCCTTGCCCTTGGTGATGGTGGTGTTCACCGCCTTCACCTTCACACCAAAGATCGCCTCGACGGCTTCCTTGATCTGCGGCTTGGTCGAGTCCATTGCGACCTGGAACACCACGGCACCCGCCTCCGAGGCCATGGTGGCCTTTTCGGTGATGACCGGCTTCTTGATCAGGTCGTAGTGCTCCGGCTTGATGGCCGCAGCGGTTTTCGGTGCTTTGCTCATTTCAGGCGAGCCTCCAGGGCTTCGATACCGGCCTTGGTGATGACCAGGGTATCACGCTTCAGGATGTCGTAGACGTTCGCGCCCATGGTCGGCAGAACGTCGACGCCGTCCAGGTTGCGAGCGGCCAGCGCGAAGTTCGCGTCGACCGAAGCGCCGTCGATGATGAGGACGCGCTTCCAGCCGAGTTCCGACTTCATCTTGGCAAGGTTGGCGGTCTTGGCCTCGGCCAGCGTGGCCGCGTCCAGGATCACCAGATCGCCCGCCTTGGCCTTTGCCGAAAGCGCGTGCCGCAGCCCGAGGGCGCGGAACTTCTTCGGCAGGTCATGGGCGTGGCTGCGCGGGATCGGGCCTTTGACAACGCCACCGTGACGGAAGATCGGGGCCTTCTTGGAGCCGTGGCGTGCGCCGCCGGTGCCCTTCTGGCGATAGATCTTCTTGGTCGAGTAGCTCACCTCGGCACGGGTCAGCACCGAGTGGGTGCCAGCCTGAGCGCGGGCACGCTGCCAGCGCACGACGCGGTGCAGGATGTCGGCACGCGGCTCAAGGCCGAACAGCGCTTCGTCCAGGTCGACGGAACCGGCCTTCTTGCCGTCCAGCTTGATCACATCGAGTTTCATGCTTCACCCCCTTCGGCGGCGACTTCGGCAGCCGGAGCAGCCGCAGCGGTGCGGATGCCTGCCGGACGCGGTGCGTCCTTGGCTTCCGGCTTCTTCACGGCATCCTTGACGGTGACCCAGCCACCCTTCGATCCGGGGACAGCGCCCTTGATCATGATCAGGCCGCGGTCGGCATCGGTACGGACGACCTGCAGGTTCTGCGTGGTCGTGCGCACGGCGCCCATGTGGCCTGCCATCTTCTTGCCCTTGAACACCTTGCCGGGGTCCTGGCACTGACCGGTCGAGCCGTGCGAACGGTGCGAAACCGACACACCATGCGACGCCCGAAGGCCGCCGAAGTTGTGCCGCTTCATAGCACCCTGGAAGCCCTTACCAACCGAGGTGCCCGCGACGTCCACGAACTGACCCGCGAGGTAATGGTCGGCGGTGATTTCCGCGCCCACCTCGATCAGGCAGTCCGGGGTGACCCGGAATTCCGCGATCTTGCGCTTCGGGGCCACGTTCGCCTTGGCGAAGTGACCGCGCTGCGCGGCGGTGGTCCGCTTGGCCTTGGCCACGCCCGCACCCAGCTGGACGGCGGTGTAGCCATCCTTGTCAGCGGTGCGCTGTGCCACGACCTGAAGGCTGTCCAGCTGCAGAACCGTGACCGGAACCTGCTTGCCATCTGCCAGGAACAGCCGGGTCATGCCCAGCTTCTT
The DNA here is from genome assembly GCA_041752895.1 of Tabrizicola sp. GTDB lineage: Bacteria > Pseudomonadota > Alphaproteobacteria > Rhodobacterales > Rhodobacteraceae > Tabrizicola. The sequence continues at coordinate 609 of JBGSVS010000118.1, read as the reverse complement.
TGCAATAACGCCAGAGCGCATTTTCTTCATGCCCCCTTAAACTTTGATCTCGACGTCCACGCCGGCAGCGAGGTCGAGCTTCATCAGCGCGTCCACGGTCTGCGGGGTGGGGTCGACGATGTCGAGAAGACGCTTGTGCGTCCGGATTTCCCACTGGTCGCGCGACTTCTTGTCGATGTGCGGACCACGGAGAACCGTGAACTTCTCGATCTTGTTCGGCAGCGGGATCGGCCCGCGCACGGTGGCACCGGTACGCTTCGCGGTGTTCACGATTTCCTGGGTGCTGGCGTCTAGCACGCGGTAATCGAAGGCGCGAAGCCGGATGCGGATTGTCTGACCTGGCATCAGTGTTTTCCTTTTAGAACATTGGCGTGGACGCGGTCCGTCGACCCAAGAGGTTCTGTTTCGTTAGTCGGTATTCGTGGCCGAAGGGCGGGCTTCTACAGCCCGCCCTGCGTTAGTGCAAGTCGCTTACGCGATGATTTTCGACACGACGCCTGCGCCGACGGTGCGGCCGCCTTCGCGGATGGCGAAGCGCAGTTTTTCTTCCATCGCGATCGGGGCGATCAGTTCCACGACGAACTTCAGGTTGTCGCCCGGCATCACCAT
>JBGSVS010000117.1:0-7822 GCA_041752895.1 Tabrizicola sp. | reverse complement strand
CGGCACCAGCCCCAAGCCCAGGGGCCACGCGGACCCGGTCCAGCCCGAACCGGTCACGCAAAGCGGCCTCAAGGTCCAGACAGGCCCCGATCCGGTGGTTCAGCCGGACATGGATCAACCCCTCGGCCATCGCCCGGCTGACCAGGCGCTGCGCCCGCTGCCGGCTGACGCCCAGTTCGTTGGCAATCTGGTCCTGGGTCATGCCCGCGACATAGTACAGCCACCCGGCCCGGGCGGCTTCGTCTTGCAGAGTCGGCTCGACGCTCATGCCGGAAGCCTCGCGGATTTCAGACCGGGGGCAATCTGGAAGAAGTCGGCAAAGCTTACAAGCCTGCGGAGCGGTCGCGCGTCCACTGGCTCTTCGGGCGTGGCGGGCCCAAGGTGACTGCCGCCGACAAACCGCCAGACGGTCATCCCCGCCGCCAAACCGGCGCGGATGCCGGTCAGGCTGTCCTCGATCACCAGCGTCCGGTCCGGTGCGACCCCCATCTTTTCGGCGGCGTAAAGGAACAGGTCCGGCGCGGGCTTGCCCCGGGCAACGAGGGTGGAGGTATAGACCCGGCTGCCGACCAGATCGGTCAGTCCGACGAGGGTCATCGATATTTCCACCCGGCGCGGACTGGAGGAAGTGGCCACACAGAACGGGACGCCGATCTGGTCCAGCACGTCGCGGACATGCGGCATGACCTTCAGCTCGGATTGAAAAGCCGCCAGCAGCGCCTCGCGGTATTGCGCTTCGAAATCCGGGGGCAGGTCCAGCCCGAACTCGCGCCGGATCGTCTCCATCACCACAGGATAGCTGCGGCCCAGGAAGTGGCGTTCGACGTAAGCAAGGTCGATGGTCAGGCCAAGGCGCATGAGTTCGGCCACCAGCATCCGCGCGCTGATGATCTCGCTGTCGATCAGCACGCCGTCGCAGTCGAAGATGACAAGGTCGAATTCGCTCATGCGCCAAGTCGTAGCGCAAGGCGTGAGCTAAAGGTAGCCCGATGAGCGAAAGCTCAGCTCGCGACTTTTGCCGATGATCAGATGGTCGTGGAGGGTAAGGCCAAGCGCCTCGCAGGCGTCCTTGACCTGTTGGGTCATCGACAGGTCGGCATCCGAAGGGGTCGGGTCGCCCGAAGGGTGGTTGTGGACCAGGATGAGGGCGGAGGCGTTCAGCTCCAGCGCCCGCTTGACGATCTCGCGCGGGTAGACCGGGACGTGGTCGACGGTGCCTTTGGCCTGCTCCTCATCGGCAATCAGCACGTTCTTGCGGTCAAGGAAGAGGACGCGGAACTGTTCCGTCTCACGATGCGCCATCGTGGTGTGGCAGTAGTCAAGAAGGGCGTCCCAGGATGTCAGCAGCGGCTTCTGGATCACCCGCGCCCGCATCATCCGCTGGGCGGCGGCTTCCACCAGTTTCAACTCCAGCACCACGGCGGGACCGGCGCCCTTGATCATCTGAAGCCGCGCAGGCGAAGCGGTGATGACCCGGTTGAAATCGCCGAACGTGTCGAGGAGGAGGCGCGCGAGCGGCTTCACGTCCTGCCGAGGAATGGCACGAAAGAGAACAAGTTCAAGGAGTTCGTAGTCCGGCAGCGCCGTGCCGCCGCCTTGGGTGAACCGGTCACGCAGGCGCTGGCGGTGGTCGGAGATGTAGGACGGCAACCGCCCGGTCAGCGCCTGCGGTTCCGCCTCATCGGCATCCCCCGCAGGCGCGACCAACGGCAGAAACGGCTCGTTGAAGGACCTGACCATGCAGCCAGGATACGCAGGTCATGGTTGAGAAACGGTTAACGCGCGCCGCCCGGCTCGCCTCCTCGTGCGACTTCGTCTTCTCGTCGGTGGGGCGCGAGCGAGGAGTGCCCGAAGGGGCTCGACAAGCGGACCCGTCAGCCTTTCATTCCGTCCCAGAAGCCCTTGACCTTGGAAAAGAACGACGACCCTTCCGGGTTGTTCTCCTCGCTCAGTTTCTCGAACTCCCGCAGAAGCTCGCGTTGCCGCGCGGTCAAGTTGACCGGGGTTTCGACCGCCAGCTCGATCACCATGTCCCCGGTGTTCGACGACCGCAGCGCCGGCATCCCCTTCATCCGAAGCCGCATCTGCTTGCCGGATTGCGCGCCCGTCGGAACCTTGACCCGCGCCTTGCCACCGTCGATCGTGGGCACCTCGATCTCGCCCCCCATCGCGGCAGTGGGCATGCTGACCGGCACCCGGCAGAACAGATGCACCCCGTCGCGCTGGAAGAGGGCGTGTTCCTTCACCTCGATGAAGATATAGAGGTCGCCATTCGGCCCGCCGCGCAGACCGGCCTCGCCCTCACCGGCCAACCGGATCCGCGTGCCCGTCTCCACCCCTTGCGGGATGTTCACCGAGAGCTGCTTTTCGCGCTGCGTCCGGCCCTGGCCACCGCAGGTCTTGCAGGGGTTCTTGATGATCTGACCCATGCCGTTGCACTGGTGGCAAGTCCGTTCGATGGTGAAAAAGCCCTGCTGCGCGCGGACCTTGCCCATGCCGTTGCAGGTCGGGCAGGTCACCGGTTCCGCCCCGCCTTCCGCGCCCGACCCATGACAGGTGTCGCAGGTCGCAGCGGATGGGACCGAGATCGTCTTCTGGACGCCGGTGTAGGCCTCTTCCAGGCTGACCCGGAGGTTGTAGCGCAGGTCCGACCCGCGCTGCGCCCGCGACCGGCTGCCGCCACCCCCGCCGCCGCGACCCATGAAATCGCCGAAGAGGTCCTCGAACACGTCCGAGAACGCCGATGCGAAATCGCCCTGCTGGCCGTAAGCCCCGGGACGCGGACCGCCGCCCATGCCGTTTTCGAAGGCGGCATGGCCAAAGCGGTCATAGGCCGCTTTCTTCTGGTCGTCCTTCAGGCAATCATAGGCTTCGTTCACTTCCTTGAACTGGGCCTCAGCCTGCGGGTTGTCAGAGTTGCGGTCGGGATGCAGCTCTTTCGCCTTGGTGCGATAGGCCTTCTTCAGCTCTTCCGCCGAAGCCCCCTTATTGACGCCCAGCACCTCGTAGTAATCACGCTTAGCCACGGCAAAATCCCCAAGTGGAACCGGAGAAGGGCGGTCCGTTGCCAGACCGCCCTTTCGTCCTGTTCGCGCGGTGTTACTTCCGCTTGCTGTTGCCCAGGTCCTCGAAGTCGGCGTCGACGATGTCATCGTCATCCACCGGCCGCGGCTCATCCTCGCCCGAGCCACCCTCGGACTGGCTGGCCTTGTAAATCGCCTCGCCCAGCTTCATCGCGGCTTCGGTCAGGTTCTGGATCCCGCTCTTGATCTTGCCGGCATCCTCGCCCTTCAGCGCATCTTCCAGCGGGCCCATCGCGAGTTCAATCGCCTCGACGGTCGAGGGATCAACCTTGTCCCCATGTTCCGACAACGACTTCCGCGTCGAGTGCAGCAGGCTTTCGCCCTGGTTCTTGGTCTCCACCAGCTCGCGGCGTTCCTTGTCGGCTTCGGCGTTCGCCTCGGCGTCCTTGATCATCTGTTCGATGTCGGCATCCGACAGACCACCCGAGGCCTGGATGGTGATCGCCTGTTCCTTGTTGGTGCCCTTGTCCTTGGCTTTCACCGACACGATGCCGTTGGCGTCGATGTCGAAGGTCACCTCGATCTGCGGCACGCCACGCGGGGCGGGCGGGATCTGTTCCAGGTTGAACTGGCCCAGCATCTTGTTGTCGGCGGCCATTTCCCGCTCGCCCTGGAAGACGCGGATGGTCACCGCGTTCTGGTTGTCCTCGGCGGTCGAGAAGACCTGAGACTTCTTGGTCGGGATCGTCGTGTTGCGGTCGATCAGGCGGGTGAAGACGCCACCCAGCGTTTCGATGCCCAGCGACAGCGGGGTCACGTCCAGCAGCACCACGTCCTTGACGTCGCCTTGCAGAACGCCCGCCTGGATGGCCGCGCCCAAAGCCACGACTTCGTCAGGGTTCACGCCCTTGTGGGGTTCCTTGCCGAAGTACTTTGTCACTTCCTCGATCACGCGGGGCATGCGGGTCATACCGCCGACCAGCACCACTTCGTCGATGTCGTCCTTGCTGACACCAGCATCCTTCAGCGCGGCCATGCAGGGCTTGATCGACTTCTTGATCAGGTCCTCGACCAGGCTTTCCAGCTTGGACCGCGTCAGCTTGACCACCAGGTGCAGGGGCTGCCCGGTGTTCTTGTCCATGCTGATGAACGGCTGGTTGATTTCGGTCTGCTGGGACGACGACAGCTCGATCTTGGCCTTCTCGCTGGCCTCCTTGAGACGCTGCAGCGCCATCTTGTCCAGCGTCAGGTCGACGCCATGCTCTTTCTTGAACTCATCGGCCAGGTACTGGACGATGCGCATGTCGAAGTCTTCTCCGCCCAGGAAGGTGTCGCCGTTGGTGGACTTCACCTCGAACAGGCCGTCGTCAATCTCCAGAATGGTGATGTCGAACGTGCCACCGCCAAGGTCATAGACCGCAATCGTGCGGGCTTCCTTCTTGTCCAGACCATAGGCCAACGCAGCCGCGGTCGGTTCGTTGATGATGCGCAGCACCTCAAGTCCCGCGATCTTGCCTGCGTCCTTGGTGGCCTGACGTTGGGCGTCGTTGAAATAGGCGGGCACGGTGATCACGGCCTGGGTGACGGTTTCACCCAGGTAGGATTCAGCCGTTTCCTTCATCTTCTGCAGGATGAAGGCCGAGACCTGCGACGGCGAGTATTTCTCGCCGCGCACTTCGACCCAGGCGTCGCCGTTGCCGCCGTCCGCGATCTTGTAGGGGACAAGCTTCTTGTCCTTCTCGACCTCCGGGTCACCCAGGCGGCGACCGATCAGGCGTTTGACGGCGAAGACGGTGTTGGTGGGGTTGGTCACGGCCTGACGCTTGGCGGGCTGGCCGACCAGGCGTTCGCTTTCCGTAAAACCGACGATCGAAGGCGTCGTGCGCGCGCCTTCCGAGTTCTCGATGACGCGGGGCTGCGAGCCGTCCATGATGGCGACGCAGGAGTTGGTGGTCCCGAGGTCAATACCGATGACTTTGGCCATGTGTGTATCCCTTTACTTCAGGCGATGTTCCGGCGGGGACCCTGGATGAGTAGGCATCCCCACCATGTGAAAAGACGTCAGGTCTGGCGGCCCGGCGCCCGTGTGAGGCGTATATAGGCAGGGGCTTTCGGCCCTGCAACGGTTCCCGCGCCCGGATTGTCGCGAATCTTCCGCACTGGCGCAGCCGTGCCCCAGGCAAACCACCGGCAGATGCGCAACCGGACGTCGGCCCGACGCGGCTCTGCGCCTCCACCAGACCCGGCATTCCGGGTGGCCTGGTGCCGTGCGACGGACCTTCCCGCCCGGTGCATCAGGGTCATCTGTGTCGATCCCACGTCAGGGCGCGCCCAGCAGGCAGCAGCCCGACAGCCGCGACCAGCCGGCACCGGCATCTGTCCCCTGCAGAAAGACATCGACACTGATGCCGTAGCTGCGGTCCGACATCCCGTCCGAGCATTCCAGCGGTTGCAAGACGGCAAGCCCCTCTGGCAGGGCCAGCGCCGCCGAAGGCGACCAAGGCACGCCGGGCCAGGTTTCGGTCAGCGGTGACTGTAGCGGTTCGGGCATCTCGGGCGTCTGATAGCCGACAATGCCCGCTGCGCGGTTGATCGTCAGCGACCAGAACGGCTCGGTCCCAAGACAGGTCAGCGGGGCTTCCAGCGAGTTCCAGGCAGGCCTGTCCTCACGCCGCAGATACCGCAGGGCGGCATAGCCGGTAGCCTCAGCCGTGTTCACGACGGCCCAGTCGCCTTCAACCGCGACAACCTCTATCCCCGTCGAATCGGGCGGCAGAGTGCCGATGATCGCGGCATCTGCTTTGGGCCGCGAACGGATGTTCAGGACATCGTCGTTCGCCACCCCGGTGACGGCGTGCAGCGCGGGCAGGTCCTGCGCCAGGGCGACCGGGGTCAGAAGGCACAGACAAAGCGCCGCAAGCCGGATCAATTGCGCTTGTTCCAGCTGGCCGACGCATACTGGCGGGTGAAGAATTCCGCCATCAGGCCGATCATGATGCAGACCGTCGCGAAGTAGAACGCATAGTGGTAGTCGGTAAAGCGGGGCGCGTAGTTCAGGAAGATGAAGCCGCGCGCCTGGTCGATGGTGTGGAACAGCGGGTTCCAGTCGAACCAGTCGCGCCGCTCTGGCGCCAGGTTGTTCGCCAGCACCATCTTGCCCGAAGCGATCACGTTTGCCCGCTGGTACAGCGTCTTGACGATCCCCACAGCCTCGGGCTGCCAGGGTCTGGCAGAAAGGAAGATCATCCCGATTCCGACCCCCGCGAACCAGGACAGAAGGAACATCCCCATCATCCCCACAGGCTCATCTATGGTGATCGGGTTCCAGGCGGCATGGTAGACGAACAGGATGACACAGGCCGCGAGCGTCTGCTGGTAAAGTGACCCCAGCGCCGCCCCCATGATCGAGATGATCGGGTTCATCGGCGCGTGCATCATCATCGCCGAGGTCGGGCCATCCGCCGATGCCACCGCGCCGATGGCCTTGATATGGGTCATGAACATAAAGACGCCCGACATCACGTACAGCATGAAGTCGCCGCGCACCGCGACCCGGCGCAGGCCAAAGAGGCTCATCATGAAATACATGATCAGAAGCATCAGCAGCGCCTGCACGATCGCCATCACCAGCCCGAGGACCGCGTTGTGATGCGTCTTGCGCATGCTGCGCACGCCAGCATGATAGATCAGCTCCAGGGTTTCATACCCCAGGCTGATCCACGATCGGTCAAGGCCCTTGTGCCGGAACATATGCGTTCCCTTTCGTTCGGTGCGGCATCCTGCAACAGGAAACCTTGCCGTTCCGTTGACGCCGAAGGATAAGGGCGCGCGACGCGTTGTTCAATCGCCACGGGAGCGGTCATGGATTTTGCAGAACTTGTGCCGCTTTTTCGCCAACTGGCGCTGGAAGCGGGCGACGCGATCATGCAGGTCTACGGCCAGCCCGATTTCGACGTCCGCGCCAAGGACGATGCCTCCCCGGTGACCGCCGCCGACGAGGCCGCCGATGCGATCATCGCGGCCGGTCTGCGCGCCGCCTTCCCGGATGTGCCGCTTATCACCGAGGAACAGGTCGCCTCGCACGCCCTAACGGCGCAGACCTTCCTGATCGTCGATCCCCTGGACGGCACCAAGGAATTCGTCCAGCGTCGGGGCGACTTCACCGTCAACATCGCCTATGTCTGCCACGGAGTGCCGACCCATGGCATCGTCTATGCGCCTGCCAAGGGGCGGCTCTTCTACACCCTTGCTGACGGGAAGGCCGTCGAGGAGACGGGCCCCTTCGGCCCGACCCCCGGCCCGCTGACCCCGCTGAAGGTCGCCACCCCCGACAACACCGCGCTCATGGTCGTCGCGTCGAAATCCCACCGCGACCAGGCGACCGACGACTACATCAGCCGCTACGCCGTCCGCGACATGACCTCGGCGGGCTCCAGCCTCAAGTTCTGCCTTGTCGCGACCGGTGAGGCCGACCTTTACCCCCGCCTTGGCCGCACGATGGAATGGGATACCGCCGCAGGCCACGCCGTCCTTGCCGGGGCAGGGGGCGTCGTCGTCCGCTTTGACGACCACACCCCGCTCGCCTATGGCAAGGACGGCTTCGCCAACCCCTTCTTCATCGCCTACGCCCCGGGCGCCGTTCTGAAATCCGCCTGATGTCCGTCCTCATCGTCATCCCCGCCCGCTATGCCTCCACCCGTTACCCGGGCAAACCGCTCGTCGCCCTGCGCGGCGCCACCGGCGAATCCCGCACGCTGATCCGCCGCTCCTGGGATGCCGCGATGACCGCCTCGGGGGTG
>JBGSVS010000116.1:0-11610 GCA_041752895.1 Tabrizicola sp. | reverse complement strand
CGCGGGGCCTGCGGCTTTGGCCGCTGCTGGACGGCTATCGCGGACGGCCGCGCGCGGATATGGCGGCGGTCGCAGAAATCGCGGTCCGGCTTGGGTCGCTGATGCTGGGCGACGAAAGCCTTGAGGAAATTGAAATCAATCCGGTCATGGTGCGCGAAAGCGGTGCCGTGGCGGTGGATGCGCTGGTCAGGAGGGTGTGATGCCAGAGATGCTGATGCGGACCGAGGGGCCGGTGAAGACCCGGCGCGAAGGCGCGATCCTTGAGGTGACGCTGGACGCGCCCAAGGCCAACGCGATCAGTCTGGCGACCAGCCGGGTGATGGGGCTGACCTTCCGCGATTTCCGCGACGATGACAGCTTGCGGGTCTGCATCATTCGCGCAGCGGGAGAGAAGTTCTTCTGCCCCGGCTGGGACCTGAAGGCCGCAGCCGAGGGCGATGCAGTGGATGGCGACTATGGCGTGGGCGGCTTTGCGGGGTTGCAGGAACTGCCGAACCTCAACAAGCCGGTCATCGCTGCCGTGCAGGGCATCTGCTGCGGCGGGGGCTTGGAGTTCGCACTATCCGCCGACCTGATCCTCTGTTCCACGACCGCGACCTTCGCCCTGCCGGAGATTCGGTCGGGCACGGTGGCCGATGCGGCCAGTATCAAGCTGCCGAAGCGCATTCCCTATCATGTTGCGATGGACCTCTTGCTGACCGGTCGCTGGTTCGACGCCGAAGAGGCGCATCGCTGGGGGATCGTGAAGGAGGTTTGCGCGCCGGAAGACCTGCTCGCGAAGACCTGGGACCTCGCGCGGCTGCTGGAGAGCGGGCCGCCGCTGGTCTATGCCGCGATCAAGGAAGTGGTGCGCGAAGCGGAAAACATGCGCTTTCAGGACGCGCTGAACCGGGTGTCGAAACGGCAGATGCCGACGGTGGACCGGCTGTATTCATCCGAGGATCAGCTGGAGGGGGCGAAGGCGTTTGCGGAAAAGCGTGAGCCGGTTTGGAAGGGGCGATAAGGCGGCTGTTGGCTTTCCGGGCCGGTGCGCTAGGTTCGAAGGAAGGCCCCGATGAAGGGAACATTCGCATGAACAATCTGACCCTGCCTGCCTGCATCCTAGCCGCTGTGCTGACCCTTGCGGTGCTGCCCGCCGCGGCGGAAGCGACCTTCGTCCCCGGCGAGACGCAATACATCGCCGCTTTGGGCGACCCCAAGGCCACCTCGGGCGGCGACGCGCAGGACTGGGGCTTCTGGGAGCTTGATCCAGGGCCGCGTGGGGTCTGGTCCACCGACTATGCCCAACTGCTGGCCAATGGCGGAAAGGCCCCGGCGGGCTGGCAGTTCGACCCGGCCTCGTGGTGGCTGGAGGAGCATGGGCTGATCATGGAGGCACCGGCCTTTCCGCTGCCGGCAGGGGCCTATGTCGTGACCGGAGGCCGGGAAACGACGGCAGTCCTGACCGTGGCCGCACCTGATGCCGACGGGACCCAGGTCTGGAGCCTGTCGGACGGTGCGACCATCTACGATGTGACGCATTTGCGCTGCCGGGCGGCGGTCTACACGGCGGTCGAGGGCCAGTCCTGCACGCCGGACAAGACGCCGACGGATGTCTTCCCGATGGACCCGGGCCGTTCGATGCCCGAAGTCGCAGGATGCCGGAAAGAGGACTATCAGGTGCTGATCGTCATCGGGCGGATGGTCGAGAGCTGACCGTCTCTGGCGGGACGCGTGGGAGTGCGCTAGCCTTCCCTGGAAGGAGACCGCCATGGCCAACCACGACTATACCACCCGCATCCAATGGACCGGCAACCGGGGCGAGGGGACCGCGCATTACAAGGCCTATGACCGGACCTGGGATATCGCGGTGCCGGGGAAGGCGGTGGTGCATTGTTCCAACGATCCGCTCTTGGGCGGCGATCCGGGCAAGATGAACCCGGAGGATTTGCTCCTCAGCGCCCTCTCGGCCTGTCACATGCTGTGGTATCTGCATTACGCCAGCGATGCGGGGGTCGTGGTGACCTCCTACACCGACAGCCCGGTGGGCGTGGGCGAAGTGGGCCGGGGCGGTGCGGGGCGGTTCGTGAAGGTGACACTGCGGCCGCATGTGGTGGTCAACGCCGGGACGGACCTTGTGGCGGCCGAGGCGATCCACCACCGCATCCACGAAGTCTGCTTCATCGCACGGTCGGTGAACTTTCCGATCGACTATGCCCCGACCTTCGAGGTCGCGTCCTAGGGCTCTGCACCGGGCGACCCTGCGACGAGAAGACGAAGTCGTGACGCAGGAGCCGCTTAAGCGCGACATCCGGTGTCGCAAACCGGACGGTTCGGCTTTGGACCCGCCGCTAGGGTCGCCGGCGAGTGCCGGGGTGCGATATGGACGAGACCGACTATATCATCGTGGGCGCAGGCAGCGCGGGATCGGTGCTGGCCGAGCGGCTGACGGCCAATGGCAAGCACAAGGTCACGGTGCTGGAGGCAGGCGGGTCGGACTGGCGGTTCTATGTCCATCTGCCGCTGGGCTACGGCAAGCTCTTCTACGACCCGGCGGTGAACTGGCTTTACCGGACCGAACCCGACCCGGGCCTGAACGGCGCGCGGGATCATTGGCCGCGGGGCAAGGTTCTTGGTGGATCGTCGAGCATCAACGCGATGGTCTACATCAGGGGCCACAAGGCGGATTACGACGACTGGGGCGTGAACCCGGGCTGGGGCTGGGAGGAGTGTCTTTCGGCCTACAAGGCGATGGAGGACAACGAGGCCGGGGCCGACGATTGGCGCGGGCAGGGCGGGCCGCTGTTTGTCTCGGCCAACCGGGCGGGGCTGCATCCGTTGGTGGGGATGTATCTGCAGGCCTGTGATCAGGCGGGGCTTGCGCCGACGGCCGATTTCAACGGGGCCCGGCAAGAGGGCGCGGGCGTCTACCAGATGACGATCAAGGGCGCGCGGCGGAACTCGGCAGCGCGGGCCTTTCTGCGACCGGCGATGAAGCGGGAGAACCTGGCGGTGATCACACGCGCGTTGGTGACGCGAGTGCTGGTCGAAGGCGGCCGGGCAGTGGGGGTGGAATACCGGCAGGGCAACGAGACGCGGGTGCTGCGGGCGCGGGGCGAGGTGATCCTGTCGGGGGGCGCAATCAACTCGCCGCAATTGCTGCAGCTGTCGGGGATCGGGCCGGGGGCACTGTTGCAGTCGCTGGGCATCCCGGTGGCCATGGACAACGCGAACGTGGGCGACCACCTCAGCGACCATCAGGGGCTGAACTACACCTGGGCGATGAAAGTGCCGACCTATAATGACGAGCTGCGCCCCTGGTGGGGCAAGCTGCGCGCCGGGATGCAGTATTTCCTGGGCGGCAATGGCCCGCTTGCCAAGTCGATCAACCATGCCGGGGGGTTCTTCCGGACAAGGCCGGATATCGACCGGCCGAACATGCAGCTTTACTTCCAGGCGTTCTCGACCTTGATCCCGCGCGAGGGGGAGCGGCCCCTGCTGACGCCGGACCCCTGGTCGGGGCTTTCGATCGGCCTGTCGAACTGCCGCCCGACCAGTCGGGGCCATATCCGGCTGCGCACGGGCCGGGCCGAGGATCATCCGGTGATCACGGCGAATGCGTTCTCGACGAACCATGATGTCGAAGAGATGCTGGCGGCGGTGAAGTTCCTGCGCCATATCGCAGCACAGCCCGCGATGGCGGCGCTGGTCAAGGAAGAGCTGCGGCCGGGGCCGAAGGTCCAGTCGGATGAGGAGCTTATCCACGATTTCCGCGCGCGGTCGGGGACGGTCTATCACCCAAGCTGCACCTGCCGGATGGGGCAGGACGCGACGTCCTCGGTGGTCGATGGCGCTCTGCGGGTGCATGCGGTGGGGGGCCTGCGGGTGATCGACGCCAGCGCCTTTCCGAACATCATTGCCGGGAACACGAATGCGCCTGCCATGCTGATGGGCTGGAAGGGTGCCGAGGCGGTGCTGCGCGACGCGCGGTAGCGTTGCGGCAAGAAGATGCGGCAATCGTGCCGGGGCCCCAGCGGGTGTGGAGCATTTCGGCAAGCTATCGAGAACGCTGCAGCATTCTTCCGGCTTTCAGATGGTTACCGTCTGCGCACGGTGGGCTGTGGCGTCGTCAATCATGCGGCGCGACCAAGGGGAAGGGAGGTGAAGTGTGGTTGGCACCCCGAAGCTTGCTATCGGCGCAGCGACACTTTGCGCCGGACCCTATCGGCCCAAACCGTAGTGCCGGGGAAAATGCGCAATCGGACGTCGGTAAATCGTGCAAGCCGGTCAAGCCCGAAGGCGGTCGCGCGATCATGGGCGATCAGGCCTTTCTCAACCCGCTCTGCCTGATCCGTAAAGCTGCGGAAATTCAACGACTGGCCAGTCCGAAAATAGGAAAACCAGACCCACGGGCGTTCACAAAGCCCCTTCATGAGCGGCCAGCGAAACGCCGCGAAGGCATCAGTCAGCTTGGTCGAGACGACACGCTCCTGTTCCCACAGGAAATGCCGGTGATAGAGGTCGCGCAACGCGTCGGGTGCTACGCCCGGTTCGGTCATGGCAGCCGCGTAGTCCCGGGCCAGATCTTCGGGAATGCCGTTCCGCACGGCGAACGCGACACCCAGCGTCCGAACCGTGTGGACCAGGACATAGGTTTCGACCATGACCAGTCGATTGATGTCCTTGAGAACGGTGACATAGGCGGCGAAGTCTCGATATCTTTGCCTTGGCGAAAGCCTTGTGGTCGGATCGGTGACCGCGAAGACAGCCGCGGCCAGTTTGGCGCAAACGAGATACCACGAGGCCCAAAGCGCCCCATGCGCGGCCACCAGTGCGAAACGACATGCGCCATTGGAGGCGTGGTAAATCTCCAGATATCCGCGTGCCCGCATCCGCAAGCTTGCCTCAGGTCCGGCGGCCAGTTCGGCGGCGGCTCTGATCTGGGTATAAGTCAGGTCCGCCGCACTTGCCTGTATGTCGTCGTGCACCTGCAGACCTTCTACTCACCTGGTTACGCTTCAACCGTCGCCCGACACTTCACGCTTCTGGCACCGGCAAAGCAAGGTCTGGCAAGCTGCAACGCTTGAACCGAAATGGAATAGCACGCCGATAGATGTGTCGGTGTCGCGCTAAAGCGCCTCCGGCGGGAGTATTTGGAAAAGAGCAAATCACTTGGGCTTGCCCTTTTCCCAAATACTCATCTTGCGACCGTATGGGAGAGGGTCATTCCCCGCGCGGGAAGCGCTTGTTTTCCTCCAGGACGTTCAGGTCCATGTGGTTGCGCATGTAGCGTTCGGACGCAGCGCGGAGCGGTTGGTGGTCCCAGGGGAAGTAGGCACCGTTGCGGAGTGCCTCGTAGACCACCCAGCGGCGGGCCTGGCTTTCGCGGACCTGGGCGTCGTAGGCGGCGAGGTCCCAGCGTTGGTCGGCGACGCCTTGGAAATGGGCGAGGATTTCGGCGGCCCGGGGGTCGGTGGCGAGGTTGGTCGTCTCAAGGGGGTCATTGGTCACGTCGAACAGCTGTTCCGGATCGGCGGGGCAGCGGATGTATTTCCAGGCACCTTCGCGCAGGGCGACCATCGGGGTGATCGTGCCTTCAGCGGCGTATTCCATCGCTACGGGGCCACGGGGCGCTCCGTTCGCCACCGGGATCAGGTTCACGCCTTCGGTCCAGGGGGCGACCTCGTCCATCGAGATCCCGGCAAGTGCGGCAAGGGTGGGGGCGAGGTCGATGGAGGAAACCGGGGTTCCCACGAGGCCTGCGGGCATCTCGGGCGCGGCGATCATCAGGGGGACGCGGGCGGAGCCTTCGAAGAAGTTCATCTTGAACCAGAGGCCCTTTTGCCCAAGCATCTCGCCGTGGTCGGAGAGGAAGACGATGTGGGCGTCCTGACGGGTGGCCTCTAGCACCGCGAGGATCTCGCCGATCTTGTCGTCGATGTAGCTGATGTTGGCGAAATAGGCGCGGCGGGAGCGGCGGATGTGGTCGGGGGTAATCTCCAGCGACCGCCAGTCGCAGGCGTCCATCAGGCGCTGGGAATGGGGGTCCATGTCGGCGTAGGCCACCGGCTCGGGCGGCTCGCATTCCGGGGCACCTTCGTAAAGGTCCCAATACTTGCGGCGGGCGACGAAAGGGTCATGCGGGTGGGTGAAGCTGACCGTCAAGGCCCATGGGCGGGCGTCTTGCCCGCGTGAGAGATCGTAGAGCTTCTGGATCGCCTGGAAGGCGACGTCGTCGTCGTATTCGTACTGGTTGGTGATCTCGGCTACGCCTGCCCCGGTGACCGAGCCTAGGTTGTGGTACCACCAGTCGATCCGCTCACCCGGTTTGCGGTAGTCCGGGGTCCAGCCGAAATCGGCGGGGTAGATGTCGGTAGTCAAGCGCTGTTCAAAGCCGTGCAGCTGGTCGGGGCCGACGAAGTGCATTTTGCCGGAAAGCGCGGTCTGATAGCCCGCGCGGCGCAGGTGGTGGGCGTAGGTCGGGATGTCGGAGGCGAATTCGGCGGCGTTGTCGTAGACGCGAGTGCGGGAGGGGAGCTGGCCCGACATGAAGCTGGCCCGCGCCGGGGCGCAAAGGGGGGACGCCGTGTAGCAGTTCTGGAACCGGGTGGAGCGGGCAGCGAGTGCCTTGAGATTGGGCGTGTGCAGGAAGTCTGCCGGGCCATCGGGGAAAAGCGTGCCGTTTAGCTGGTCGACCATCAGGATCAACAGGTTCGGCTTGGTCATCTGGTCGGTCCTTTGGTTGCTTTGCGCCTGTCTAGCCGGTCGGGGCAGCCCGTCTGGCCCCCGACCGACCGGCCCCTGTCGAAAGCGTCACGCCGCCCGGGTGCCGCCTGTGGCTTCCGTCACCTGATCGGCCGCCGCCCGCACCAAAGCGCCGATGCGGGTCGCGTCCGAAAGCCCCATCCGGAAGGCGGGACCCGAGACGGAGAGGCCCGCAACCGGCTCGCCATGCGCGTTGAAGATGGGGGCGGCGACGCAGCGCATGCCGTCGGCGCGTTCCTGGTCGTCGATGGAAAAGCCCCGGTCGCGGGTGCGGTTCAGGTCGCGCATCAGGGCGCTGTCGCTGGTGAGGGTCAGCGAGGTGAACTTCTCCAAACCCTTGCGGTCAAGGATGCCGCGCGTCTTTTCTTCGGGATACCAGGCCAGGAGCGCCTTGCCGATCCCGCTGGAGTGCATTGGCGCTCGGGTGCCGGGCGGGAAGAAGGCGCGGATTGCCTCATATGTTTCGACCTGGGCCACGAAGAAGACCTCGTCCTTGACTTCGATGCCGAGGTTCGCCGTCTCGCCGGTTTCGCGCATCAGCGCGTCCATCGGCTGGCGGGCGCGTTCGACGACCTTGGTGCGGCGCAAGAAAGCGGAACCCACACGGAACGCGCCGGGTCCGATGTGCCAGAACTGGCCGGGCTCATCCACCTCGACCATGCCGTGGCCCTGCAGGGTGACAAGGGCGCGGAAGACGGTGGCGATGGCTTCACCGGTCTCCTCGGCAATCTCGGAAAGGGTGTGGCCGGGGTTCAGTGCGACATGCGAAAGGATGTCGAGACCCCGGTCCAGAGCCTGCACGGTGTTCTGGTCGGTCTTGTCGTTGAAGGCCTTCGGGCGGCCGCGGGGTTTCTGGGCCATCCTGGGCCGTCCTTTCGTGAAAAAGCGCAAGTCATTGAGTAGTATGGGGATTAGCATGGAAGTGTGACAATGAAAAATCTTTTCGAAAAAATTGTGCGGATTGGCCGCAGGGCGTAGGTTTTGTGAGCGATCTTTCAGGGAGTTGCCCGATGTCCATGCAGAACCCGGTTTTCATTCCCGGCCCGACCAACATCCCCGACTCGGTGCGCAAGGCCTGCGACATGCCGACGCTGGACCACCGCAGCCCCGCCTTTGCGCGGATGTTCAAGCCTGCGGTCGAAGGCGTGCGGCGGGTGCTGAAGATGGCAGAGGGAGAGGTCATTGTGATCCCCTCGACCGGGACCGGGGGCTGGGAGGCGGCGGTTACCAACACGCTCTCGCCCGGCGATACGGTGCTGGCGGCGCGGTTCGGGATGTTCAGCCACCGCTGGATCGACCTGTGCCAGCGCCACGGGTTGAACGTCGAGATCATCGAGACGCCCTGGGGGCAGGGCGCACCGCTGGCGCAGATTGAGGCGGCCCTGAAGGCCGACCGCGAGGGCAAGATCAGGGCGGTGCTGGCCACCCACAACGAGACGGCGACCGGGGTGAAGTCCGACATCGGCGGTATCCGCGCCGCGATGGACGCGGCGGGGCATGGCGTGATGCTGTTTGTCGATGTGGTGTCGTCGATTGCGTCGATGCCGTTCGACTTTGCCGGTTGGGGCGTCGATATCGCCGTGGCGGGCAGCCAGAAGGGCTTCATGCTGCCGGCGGGTCTGGCGATCCTTGGCGTGTCGTCCAAGGCGATTGCCGCGATGGAGACGGCGCGCCTGCCCCGCACATTCTTTGATTTCAAGGACATGCTGGGGGCCTACGCCCGTGGCGGCTATCCCTACACCCCCGCTGTCGGGCTGATCGCGGGCCTCGCGCATTCCATTGACCTGCTGGAAGCGGAGGGCCTGGACAACGTCTATGCCCGGCACCACCGGCTTGCCGAAGGGGTCCGCAGGGCGGTTTTTGCCTGGGGGATGACGCCCTATGCAGCTTCGGCTGATCTTTATTCCGACACAGTGACGGCCGTGAAGGTGCCTGCGGGCTGCGATGGCACGGCTTTGGTGCAACTGGCGGCGACGAAATACGGCATGGCCTTCGGGGTGGGCCTGGGCGAGGTCGCGGGCAAGGTGTTCCGCATCGGCCATCTGGGGATGCTGACGGATGCGATGGTGCTGTCCGGGCTGGCAGTCGCCGAGATGTGCATGGCCGATCTGGGCTGGCCGGTGCGGCTGGGCTCGGGTGTGGCGGCGGCGCAGGACTACTATCGCGGGACGGTTCCGGCATTGGCGCTGGCGGCGGAGTAGGGGCCAAGACTTTTCGAAAAGTCTTGCAAAATCCTTCGAAGGATTTTGGCCCCAGGCGGAAAGGACAGGAAAATGAAAGACATGAACGGTTTGCTGATCCCCACCTACGACGACATGTTGGCTGCGCATGACCGCATCCGCCCGCATATCCGCCAGACCCCGGTCCGGACCTCGGACTATCTGAACGAACTCGCCGGGTGCGAACTGTTCTTCAAATGCGAGAACTTCCAGGAGCCGGGTGCCTTCAAGGTTCGCGGTGCCTCAAACGCTGTCTTCGGACTGACGGACGAGCAGGCGAAAAAGGGCGTTGCGACCCATTCTTCGGGCAACCACGCCTCATGCCTGTCTTATGCCGCCATGCTGCGGGGCATTCCCTGCAACGTGGTTATGCCACGTACCGCCCCGCAGGCGAAGAAGGACACTGTTCGGCGTTACGGCGGGGCCATCACCGAATGCGAACCCTCGACCTCATCGCGCGAGGCGACTTTTGCCGAGGTGCAAGCCCGCACCGGGGGCGATTTCGTCCACCCCTACAACGACCCCCGCGTGATCGCCGGGCAGGGCACCTGTTCGCGTGAGTTCATGGAGCAGACGGGCGGCCTCGACATGGTCGTGGCGCCGATCGGCGGGGGCGGCATGATCTCGGGCACCTGCCTGACGCTGTCGACGCTGGCCCCCGAGACCAAAGTGATCGCGGCGGAACCGGAGCAGGCCGACGACGCCTATCGCAGTTTCAAGGCCGGGCATATCATCGCCGACGACGCGCCGAAGACCATCGCCGACGGGCTTCTGGTGCCGCTGAAGGACCTGACCTGGCACTTCGTCTCGAACCACGTCAGCGAGATCTACACGGCTTCGGAACAGGAAATCATCGACGCGATGAAGCTGACCTGGAAGCACCTGCGCGTTGTCATGGAACCTTCCAGCGCCGTGCCGCTGGCCGTCGTTCTGAAGAACCGCGCGGCCTTCCGGGGCAAGCGGGTCGGCATCATCATCACCGGCGGCAACGTCGATCTGGACAAACTTCCCTGGATGAAAGGCTAAGACCATGAACAAGCAGACGAATTTCCAAGGGTTGGAAGTGGGCTACGACATTCCGGCACTGCCTGGCATGAACGAGGCGGATATCCAGACGCCGTGCCTGGTCCTGGACCTTGATGCGTTGGAGCGGAACATCAAGAAGATGGGCGACTATGCCAAGTCGCATGGAATGCGGCACCGGGTGCATGGCAAGATGCACAAGTCGGTCGACGTGGCCCTTTTGCAGGAACGTCTGGGTGGGTCGGTCGGGGTCTGCTGCCAGAAGGTGTCGGAGGCCGAGGTCTTCGCCCGCGGTGGCATCAAGGATGTGCTGGTGTCGAACCAGGTGCGCGACCCGGCCAAGATCGACCGGCTCGCCCGGCTGCCAAAGCTGGGCGCGCGGACGATCTGCTGCGTCGATATGCTGGACAACGTGGCCGACCTCTCGGCGGCGGCAGTCAAGCATGGCGCAACCATCGAATGTCTGGTGGAAATCGACTGCGGCGCGGGCCGTTGCGGCGTGAAGACGACGCCGGAAGTCGTGGCGCTTGCCAAGGCGATCAATGCGGCGCCGGGGCTGAAATTCTCGGGCATCCAGGCCTATCAGGGCGCGATGCAGCACATGGACAGCTATGACGACCGCAAGGCCAAGATCGACCTTGCCGTGGCCCAGGTGAAAGACGCCGTCGATACGCTGAAGGCCGAGGGGCTGGACTGCGACATTGTCGGCGGCGGCGGCACGGGCAGCTACTATTTCGAAAGCACGTCAGGCGTCTACAACGAACTTCAGTGCGGGTCCTACGCCTTCATGGATGCCGATTATGGCCGCATCCTTGACAAGGACGGCCGCCGGATCGACCAGGGCGAATGGGAGAACGCGCTGTTCATCCTGACCTCGGTGATGAGCCACGCCAAGGCCGACAAGGCCATCGTGGATGCGGGCCTCAAGGCCCAGTCGGTCGATAGCGGCTTGCCGGTGGTCTTCGGGCGCACAGATGTGAAATACGTCAAATGCAGCGACGAACACGGCGTAGTCGAAGACCCGGCGGGCGTGCTGAAAGTCAACGACAAGCTGAAGCTGGTCCCCGGCCACTGCGACCCGACCTGCAACGTGCATGACTGGTATGTGGGCGTCCGGGGCGGCAAAGTCGAGGTGGTCTGGCCGGTCTCGGCCCGAGGCAAGGCTTACTAAGGTCACGATTTTTCTACGAAAAATCATATACTTCGTCCGAAGTTCAGGAGTCTTTCATGCTCATCGTCCCCGAGGCGCTGATGGCCTCGCTTGTCACCCCTGAAGACGCGTTCCGCGCGGTCGAGGCCTGCTTTGCGGCCATGGCGCGCGGGGAGGCCTACAACTTCCCCGTGGTGCGCGAGGCGCTGGGCGAGGGGCGGCAGTATGGCTTCAAGTCTGGGCTGGACCGGGCGGGTGGCCAATTGGGCGTGAAGGCAGGCGGGTATTTCCCGGGGAACGCGGCGAAGGGGATGATCAACCACCAGTCCAGCGTGTTCCTGTTCGATCCCGACACCGGGCGACCCGAGGCGATGGTGGGCGGGAACCTTCTGACCGCGCTTAGGACAGCGGCGGCCTCGGCCATCGCCATCGACCGGCTTGCGCGGCCCGAGGCGCATGTGCTGGGGATCGTCG
>JBGSVS010000115.1:0-3733 GCA_041752895.1 Tabrizicola sp. | reverse complement strand
CGCCCGCCAGCACGAAACGCACCACCGACAAGGCCCCCGGATCGATATGCGGGGCCGCCAGCACGCCCAGCGAAAACGACCCTGCCACCAGCGCGGAAAACGCCAGCATCGCGAGGTGCCCGCGCGCAGGCTGGGACAGGTCAGAGAGCATCAGGCGCAGAACTTCCAGTCCTTCGCCGCGTCTTTCAGATGCGTGAGGAACGCTTGCACCTTCCGCGTCCGGTGCAGGTCGACATGGGTGACGATCCGCAGCGCCGATTCCCAGTCAGGCCGCGGCGGCAGGATCTCGACCAGGCCGGGATCCTCCTTGGCACGGAAGGTGACCATGAAGCCGATCCCCGCCCCCTGCCGCACGGCCTGTTCCAGGGCGGCGGGCTCGGTTGCGGCATAGGCGATCTGGTCCGGCTGCACGGTCGCCCGAAGCCAGCGGTGAAACGGCGCACGGGTCATCTCGGCGTCAGAGCAGACAAAGCGATGGCCGTCGAACTCGGCCTCAGACCGGGGCTTGCCGAAGCGGTCGACATAGGATTGCGCCGCATATAGCCCCGACTGCATCCGCGCGAGGGGTTGGACCACGTTGTCCGGCTCTTCCGGCCCACTCCCGGCCCGGATCGCCACATGCGCCTCGCCGTAGTCCAGCCGGAACACCCGCATGTCGGTCAGAAAGCGGACGCGCACCTCGGGGAACTTTTCCTGAAAGCCGACCATCACCGGCGTCAGAAGATCGGCGATCCCGGCGATCGACGTGACCACAAGCTCACCCGACACCGTCTCGCCCTGGCCCTTGATCCGGCTGACAAGATGGGCGAACTGCTCTTCGGTCGTCTGCGCCACCGACAACAGGTCGCGTCCCGATTCCGTCGGCGTATAGCCCCGCGCGTGGCGCTGGAACAGCTTGACCCCCAGCCGCTTTTCCAGCGCGTCGATGTGGCGGATCACCGTTGCATGATGCACGCCCAGCACCTCGGCCGCGCCAGAAACCGTTCCCCGCCGGGCCACCTGGTAAGCTGTGCGGATCTCGTCCCAGTTTTCCATCGCCGCGCCTCGCTGTTCGTGCATCCGCGCACATCAGCCGGTTTTGCCCCGCAGCGCAAGGCGTGGCCCAGTTGCGGCCAGGTGCCTTGACTTGGCCGCCAAGACCGTCGCTTCTGTCTCCAAAGGCAGTCTGGAGGCAGGTCAGGTGTTCGAGCAACGGGCGATTTACGGCCATATCCGCTTTTCCTTTTACGGGCTGACCGATACCCGCACTCAGCCGGACGACGACGGTGCCGCCCTTGCCCGGCTTTATGACGAAACCCGCATGGCCCGGCGCTTCTTCCTGTTCGAGAACCTGACGCTGCCCAGCCTGATGCATCAGACCGACAAGGACTTCCGCACCGTCATCATGTCGTCCGAGGTGATGCCGGACCGGTTCAAGGAACGGCTCAGCGCCCTTGCCGCCAAGCTGCCGGGGTCGGTGGTCGAATATTCGCACCACCAGCGCGGAGACCTCGCGTTCCACAAATACATGGCCGAAGCGTCTGGCTACAAAGGCCGGGCGAATTCGGTGCATTTCCGGCTGGATGACGACGACGCGGTGTCGGTCAACTACATCGCCCGCCTGCGTGAGGTGACGCGGATCCTGTCGCCCGCGACACATGTCACTTTCCCGACCGGCGTCTTCGTCTTCCCGGCCAGCGCGACCGAACCCATTGGCGTGTCGATGGTCCAGCAGCGTTATCTGACCGCCATCGGCCTTGCCACGGTCAACGGCCCCAGCTTCCAGAAAAACCCGTTCCAGATGCAGCACGGCAATGTCTGGACCCGCTGGCCGGTCATCTCGGACCCCGGTTTCTGTTCGCATATCCGCAGCCAGCATTTCGAGAATGACTCGGGCGGCATGCAGGACCGTATCCTCGGCGCAGTGCAGCGCGAACGGAACAGCCGCCGTGGCCGCCGCCATGCCTCGGCCGTGGATCGGCGGCTGTCCGAGACCTTCCCCTGGATCGACCGCGAGACGCTGGACGGCCTGATCGGGCGCTGCGAGGCGGTGAAGTCGCTGGCCGACCTGCCGCCGGTGACCTGACCCTTCCTGCTTGACTCGTGCGGCTACCGGGCGTATCCGCCCCCCAATTCCCCGGAGGCATCAGCTTCCGGTCCCTTGGGCATTGCCCGGGATCGCCATCCGTCAGCGCGTCTGCGCCCACGGGTGCGCTTCCGCTTTGCGCCACGGGTTCGCCGCCCCATATCGGGGCAAACGCTAGGATGAGGTGACGCGATGTTCGAAAGCCTGTCAGAACGCCTTGGTGGCGTCTTCGACCGTCTGACCAAGGCCGGCGCGCTGTCCGAGGCCGACGTCGTCACCGCGCTCCGCGAAGTTCGTGTCGCCCTGCTTGAGGCCGACGTATCGCTTCCCGTCGCCCGCGACTTCATCAAGCGCGTCACTGAAAAGGCCACCGGGTCCGCGGTGACGAAGTCGATCACCCCCGGCCAGATGGTCGTGAAGATCGTCCATGACGAGCTGATCCGCGTGCTGGCTGGTGACGGCGACCCCGAGGCGCTGAAGATCGACAACCCGCCTGCGACGATCCTGATGGTCGGCCTGCAGGGCTCGGGCAAGACCACGACGACCGCCAAGCTGGCCAAGCGGCTCAAGGAGAAGAACGGCAAGAAGGTCCTCTTGGCCTCACTTGACACCAACCGCCCTGCGGCGATGGAGCAGCTGGCGATCCTTGGCGTCCAGATCGGCGTCGACTCGCTGCCCATCGTGAAGGGCGAAAGCGCTGTCCAGATCGCCAAGCGCGCCAAGACTCAGGCCAACCTCGGCGGCTATGACGTCGTGTTCCTCGACACCGCTGGCCGTCTGCATATCGACGAAGTCCTGATGGACGAGGTTCAGGCCGTCCGCGATATCGCCCAGCCGCGTGAGACGCTGCTGGTGGTCGACGGCCTGACGGGACAAGACGCCGTCAACGTCGCCACCGAATTCGACGGCAAGGTCGGCATCTCGGGCGTCGTCCTGACCCGGATGGACGGCGACGGCCGCGGCGGTGCTGCCCTGTCGATGCGCGCTGTCACCGGCAAGCCGATCCGCTTTGTCGGCCTTGGCGAAAAGATGGACGCGATCGAAACCTTCGACGCCGACCGCGTCGCGGGCCGCATCCTTGGCATGGGCGATATCGTCGCCCTCGTCGAACGCGCTCAGGAAACCTTCGAGGCCGAGCAGGCCGAACGCATGGCCAAGCGCTTCGCCAAGGGTCTGTTCAACATGAACGACCTGAAGATGCAGCTGGACCAGATGCTCAAGATGGGCGGGATGCAGGGCCTGATGGGCATGATGCCCGGCATGGGCAAGATGGCCGGTCAGGCCGAAGCGGCTGGCATCAACGACAAGATGCTGCACCACCAGATCGCCCTCATCAACTCGATGACCAAGAAGGAACGCGCGAACCCCGATCTTCTGGCCGCCTCCCGCAAGAAGCGCATCGCCGCTGGTTCGGGCCTTGATGTTGCCGATCTCAACCGCCTCTTGAAACAGCACAAGCAGATGGCGGACATGATGAAGAAGATGGGCAAGGGCGGCATGATGAAGAACATGGTCAAGCAGTTCCTTGGCAAGGGCGGCATGCCCGACCCGTCCAAGATGTCGCCCGAACAGCTGGCCGAGATGGCCAAGGGCATGCAGCAGGGCGGCGGTATGGGCGGCATGGGCGGCGGCCTCCCCCCCGGCATGGGCGGCTTGCCGCGCGGGATC
>JBGSVS010000114.1:0-13365 GCA_041752895.1 Tabrizicola sp. | reverse complement strand
TCTGGGCGACACGTCGCGGCCGTAGGTGATCGCTTGCAGCGCCACTGGGACGCCAAGTGCGGTGACTGCGCGGCAGGCCGCAAGGACGTGGTTCACATGGCCGTGCACCCCGCCGTCCGAGAAGACGCCGATCAGATGCGCAACCCCGCCTTTGGCCTTGACCTTCGCCGCAAAGTCCAGGATCGCCGGGTTCTTGGCAAAGCTGCCATCCTCGACCGCTAGGTCGATCGCGCCAAGGTCCATCGCCACGACGCGGCCCGCGCCGATGTTGGTGTGACCGACCTCGGAATTGCCCATCTGCCCCGTCGGCAGGCCCACGTCCGGCCCGAAAGTCGTCAGCGTGGCATGGGGCTGCGTGGCCCATAGGTGGTTGAAGGTCGGCACATGCGCTTGCGCGGGGGCCGAGGTGTCGGGGTTCGGGCCGATGCCCCAGCCGTCGAGGATACAGAGGACGACGGGCTTCGGGGCGGGCATCGGCGGTCTCCTTATTTGCTGAAGGCTTTTACGCGCCGCACGCGGGCACGGCAACCGTCACGCCTGCCGCGCCGCGGCCTTCTCGCGCACCCGCTGCCGCCAGAGGGTGAAGACCCCCGCCGCAACAACGATGCCTGCGCCGATGGCAACGTTCAGGCGCAAGGTCTCGCCAAAGAGGACAAGTCCGATGGCGCTGGCCCAGACAAGTTGCAGATAGGCGAAGGGCTGGATCGCGGACGCTTCGGCGACGGCGAAGGCCTTGATGAGCAGCCCGTGGCCAAGGACGGCGGTGCAGCACAGGACCGCCATCCAACCCCAGTCGGTGGGTGTCATCCAGGTCCATTGCATCAGGCCGAAGGGCGTGGCGACCACGGCGGCCACGGTGCCGGTCCAGAAGAAGCTGACGCTCGCGCTGTCCTTGCGCGCGACATAGCGGGTCAGAAGGCCGTAGACCGCGAACATCGCTGATGCGAGCAGCGCCACCAGCGCCCAGGGCGAGAACACGCCGAACCCCGGCTGCAGGATGATGACGACGCCCAGTGCCCCGACCAGAATGGCCGTCCAGCGCCGCCAGCCGACCTTTTCGCCCAGGATCGGACCGGACAGCGCCGCGACCAGCAGCGGATAGCAGGCAAAGACGGCATGGGCCTCGATGAGGCCAAGCTTGACGAAGGCCAGAAGCATCACTCCGATTTCCGCAACCAGGATCAGCCCCCGCAGTCCCTGCACCAGGGGGTAGTGCGAGCGGGTCGCGGCGCGGATGCCGCCCGGCGCTCGGGCCGCGATGACCAGAGCGAAGAGGGCAAAGAACCAGAAGCGCACCATCACCACCATGGTGACCGGATAGTGCGTGCCCAGATGCCGCGAGATCCCGTCCTGGGCCGCGAAGACGAAGGTTGTCGCGATCATCAGCCAGATGCCGGCGCGGGTGTTCTGTGCAGCCTTGTGCGTCACCACCCCGCCTTGGGGGACGGGAGCAGCTGGTTTGGGGTCGGTCGCGGAGGCAGTCATCACGAAGGCTGGCTATCACCCCCGCCCGACAGGCGAAAGGTCGGTCTTGCGCCCGTGCGATGCAGAATGGAGTGGACCTCAAGCCTTTGCCGCAAAGGCCGCCAGCAGGCCGCCCCACCCGTTCGGACTGTCGAAGGCCTGCGCGATCTGGCCTGCCGCATTGCCGTAATTCTCCAGCTTCCGATGCTCAAGCCGGACCGCTGTGCCCTTGCCCTCGGGCTGGAAGGTGACTTCGACCTCGGTATGAAGACTTGGGTCAAAGGCAAAGTCTGCCGAGAGCTGCCAGTCGAGGACCAGCCGGGCAAGGGGCTCCCAGGCCAGGACCCGGCCCCATTCGCAACGCTCACCCTCCTTGCCGATCTCGTACCAGGCGCCACCCGACATAGGCTCTATCACCACCTTGTCCTGCCCGGATTTGGTGACGGAATGCGAGGGCAACCACCAGGTCCCCATGCCTTCGGTGAAAAGCCTGAATGCCCGGTCGGGCGGGCAGGGGACGGTGACAGTCTTCACCACGGGGGAGGGGGCGATGGTGGTCATGGTTTCTCCTCGGCCTCTGCCGCCTTGCGATAGGCCTCAAGTTGCGCGTCCCAGAACCGGTCGATCCAGGCGCGCAACGGCCCGAGACCCGCCGGGTCGATCCGGTAGATCGTGCTTGCCCCCTTGGCCGTGCCCGCGACCAGCCCTGCCTCACGCAGCACTTTCAGATGCTGGCTGACAGCGGGCTGGCTGACGGAGAGGCCCCGAGTGATATCGGCCACGCTGGCGGGCGCTTCGGCCAACCGCTCGAACACGCGACGGCGGGTGGGGTCGGCAAGGGCGGAAAGGGCGGATATATCAGTCATCGCTTATGATAAGCCGTGACTGATGATTCGAGTCAAGATCCGAAAGCGGGACGCCCGCGCTTTGTCAGCCGCGCGACAGCCGGGTCAGCAGGTCCACCTGTTGTGGCAGGCAGACCGAGCGGAGGTCATAGCGTTCCCGCGCGATCCGGCGGGCGGTGTCACGCAAGGGCTGGGCGGCTTCGGGATGGGACAGCGCATCGGTAAGCGCCCGCGACCAGGCGGGGACATCGAAGAAATCGACCAGCCGCCCGTTGACCCCGTCTTCGATCGCTTCGGCCACGGGCGCGGTGTTCGACCCGATGACAAAGCAGCCCGCCGCCAGCGCCTCGACCATCGACCAGGAAAGGACGAAGGGATAGGTCAGGTAGGCGTGGACGCGGCTGACGTGCATCAGATCGACGAAGCGGTCGTAAGGGATGCGCCCGGTGAAATGCACGCGGGTGAGGTCGAGTTGGCCCTGCATCTCGCTCAGCATGAAGTCCTTCCAGGTGCCGCCTTCTTTCGGGGCCTGACCATAGCTCACTTCATCCCCGCCGACGATCACGACCTGTGCATTCGGACGCGCCTTCAGCACGTCCGGCAGGGCGCGCATGAAAATGTGGTAGCCGCGATAGGGTTCGAGGTTGCGGTTGACGAAGGTGAGGACCTCATCGCCGGGTTGCAGGACGCGGCCATCGGGCAGGGCAAAGCGGGCGCCGGGGTTAGGGGCCAGCCGGTCGCAGTTGACCCCGTCGAAGATCACCTGAAGATGCTGGCGCAACAAGGGCGGATGCGTGCTGGCCTGCCAGTGGGTCGGCGTGACCCCGGCATCGGCGTGATGCAGCGCCTGGCCCAGGTAGGCCGCGCGGGACTGGGCGATCATCACCTGATCGAAGCCCGTCGCCTGAAATTCCGGATCAAAGCCCGTATCCGCGCCACGACCGCGATAGTAGAATTCGGCAAAGACCAGCAGCTTGGCCTCGGGCCAGATCTCTTTCAGAAACAGCGTCTCGCCCCAGCCGGAATGGCCGTAGATCACGTCGGGCACATAGCCATCGGCGCGCAGTTTCTGGCAAAAGCGGGCCACGCTGACGGCCCGGTCGCTCATCAAGGTGAAGTTGCGGCCAAGGCGCGTGGCGGGTGGGTCCACCTTCTGGGCCTTGTGGGTATAGCGCAGGATGGGCACGTCCGAGGTCTTGGTATTGGCGGTATCGGTCAGCGCCCGCACGTCATGCCCGCGACGCTGCATCTCGGGCGCGAGGTGCAGGAACTGGCCGGGAAAGTTCTGGTGAACGAAGAGAAGCTTCAAGGATCAGGCTCCGAAGGCGGCGGCCATCAGAGCTTTGGTATAGGGGGTTTGAGGATCGGTAAACACGGCCGCGCAATCGCCGGATTCGACCACGTCGCCGGCCTGCATCACCATGACCTTGTGCGCCATGGCCCGGATCACCCGCAGGTCGTGGCTGATGAAGATGTAGGCGAGGCCCCATTTCTGCTGAAGGTCGCGCAGAAGTTCGACGATCTGGACCTGCACGGTCATGTCGAGCGCAGAGGTCGGTTCGTCCAGCACCACCAGCTTTGGCCGCAGGATCATCGCGCGGGCGATGGCGATGCGCTGGCGCTGGCCGCCAGAGAATTCGTGCGGATAGCGCTGCATCGTGGTGGGGTCTAGGCCGACCTCGCGCATGATGTCGGACACCATGTCCTGCCGGTTCTGGCCCGGTCTGATGCCATGGACGCCCAGGCCTTCGGCAATGATCTCTTCGACCGTCATCCGGGGGGACAGGCTGCCATAGGGGTCCTGGAAAACCACCTGCATCTCGCGCCGCATCGCGCGCAGGTCTGACCGGCCAAGCGATTGCATGTCCTGGCCAAGGACCGTCACCTTGCCCGTCGACCCGATCAGCCGCAGGATCGCCAGCGCAAGGGTGGTCTTGCCCGACCCGCTTTCGCCGACGATGCCCAGCGTCTCACCGGCGCGGACGGCAAGGCTGGCGTCGTTCACCGCCTTCACATGGCCCACGGTCTTGCGCAGAAGACCCTTGTGGATCGGGAACCAGATGCGCAGGGCATCGGTCCGCACCACCTCGGTTGCGCCTTCAGGCACGGGGAGAGGCCCGCCCTTCTGTTCGGCGGCCAGAAGCTTTTGCGTATAGGGGTGCTGGGGGTTGGCGAATATCTCGGCAGTCGGACCTTGTTCCACGATCTCGCCGCCCTGCATGACGCAGACCCGGTCGGCGATACGGCGGACGATGCCAAGGTCGTGGGTGATGAAAAGAAGGCTAAGCCCCTCGGCCCGTTTCAGGTCGGCCAGAAGGTCAAGGATCTGCGCCTGGATGGTGACGTCAAGCGCGGTGGTGGGTTCGTCCGCGACGAGAAGTTCCGGCCCGTTCGCCAGCGCCATCGCGATCATCACCCGCTGGCGCTGCCCGCCCGACAGCTGGTGCGGATAGGCGCCAAGGCGGGATTCGGCGTCACGGATGCCGACCTTGCCCAGAAGCTCGATGATACGGGCGCGGGCCTTGTCGCCGGTCAGGCCCTGGTGCAAGGAAAGGCTTTCGGCCAGCTGCTTTTTGATGGTGTGCAGCGGGTTGAGGCTGGTCATCGGCTCTTGAAAGATGAAGCTGATGTCGTTGCCGCGCACTTTGCGCAGTTCGCGTTCCGGGGTGCCGACCATCTGCCGATCCAGATAGGTCACCGACCCCGAAACCGTCGCATTGTCAGATAGAAGGCCCACGGTCGACAGCGCCGTCACCGACTTGCCGGACCCGCTTTCGCCGACAAGGGCCACGGTTTCGCCCTTGTCGACAGTGAAGGACACGCCCTTCACCGCCTCGATAAGGCGGCCGTCCTGCTGGAAGGTGACCTTCAGGTCGCGGACCTCAAGCACGCTCATCGGAACGTCTTCCTGGGGTCAAAGGCATCGCGGACGCCTTCAAAGATGAAGACCAGCAGCGAGAGCATGATCGCGAAGGTGAAGAAGGCGACGAAGGCCAGATGCGGGGCCTGCAGGTTCTGTTGGGCCTGCCGGGTCAGCTGGCCCAGCGAGGGCAGGTCGGCGGGCAGGCCGAAGCCCAGGTAATCGAGGCTCGCCAGCGTGCCGATGGCCCCGGTCACGGCGAAGGGCAGAAGGGTCAGCGTGGCGACCATGGCGTTCGGGAGCAAATGGCGGAACATGATCTGCCAGTCGGCCACCCCAAGCGCCCGGGCGGCGCGGACGTATTCGAAGTTGCGGGCGCGCAGGAACTCGGCCCGGACGACGCCGACAAGGCCGGTCCAGCCGAACAGGACCATCAGCCCGACCAGCAGCCAGAAGCTTTTCGCCCAGACGGCGGTCACGATGATGATGACGTAAAGCGTCGGGACCGAGGACCAAAGCTCGATCACGCGCTGGAAAATGAGGTCGGTCAGGCCGCCGAAATAGCCCTGCACCGCACCCGCCGCGATGCCGATGACCGAGGTGGCGAAGGTCACGATCAGCGCGAAGGTCACGGACAGGCGGAAGCCGTAGATGATCCGCGCAAGGACATCGCGGCTGGTGTCATCGGTGCCAAGCCAGTTCATCGCGGATGGCGGCCCGGGGGCCACGCCGCCCGTGTCCACGATGGTGTTGAAGCTGTAGGGGATCAGCGGCCAGACGATCCGCCCGGCCTGAACGGGTTCGCCCGCTGCGGTGCCCTTTGCCTCGACCTCGGCCTTGATGCCCTCGGGGTCGTCCCAGCAGTCAAGCGAGCCGCCCGAGACGATGAGGCACTGGACTTCGGGCGTGGTATAGTCGGCCTCGGTCCGCAGGTCGCCGCCGAAGGCCACTTCTGGGTAGAACTTGAAGACGGGCGTGTAATAGCTGCCTTGATACTGCACCAGAACCGGGCGGTCGTTGGCGATAAGTTCCGCGAACAGCGACAGGCCGTAAAGGACCAGGAAGATCCACAGCGACCAGTAGGCCCGCCGGTTCGCCTTGAAGTTCCGCCAGCGCCGCTGGTTCAGGGCAGAAAGCGCCATCACCCGCGCCTTTCGAAATCGATGCGGGGATCGACGAAGACATACATCAGGTCGGACAGGATGCCGACGACCAGCCCGATCAGCCCGAAGGCGAACAGCGTGCCGAAGATCACCGGGTAGTCTCGTTCGACGGCAGAGCGAAAGCCCAGCTGGCCAAGGCCGTCCAGCGAGAAGATCACCTCGATCAGCAGGCTTGATCCGAAGAAGACCGACAGGAACAGCCCCGGAAAGCCCGCGATCACGATCAGCATCGCATTGCGGAAGACGTGGCCGTAAAGGACGCCGGCTTCGGATAGGCCCTTGGCGCGGGCGGTCAGGACGTATTGCTTCTTGATCTCATCGAGGAAGCTGTTCTTGGTCAGCAGGGTCAGGACGGCAAACGACGAGATCAGTTGTGCCGTCACCGGCAGCGTGATGTGCCAGAGGTAGTCGACCGTCTTGCCCCAGAGGCTAAGCTCTTCCCAGCCGTCGCTGGTCAGGCCGCGCAGGGGGAACCACTGGAAATAGCTGCCACCGGCAAAGACGACCATGAGGAGGATCGCGAACAGGAAGCCGGGGATGGCATAGGCCGCGATGATGACGCCGGAGGTCCAGGTGTCGAAGCCCGATCCGTCACGCACCGCCTTGCGGATGCCGAGGGGGATCGAGATCAGGTAGGCGATCAATGTGGACCAGAGGCCCAGCGTGATCGACACCGGCATCTTTTCGATCACGAGGTCCACTACCGAGATCGACCGGAAGTAGCTTTGGCCGAAGTCGAGGGTCAGGTAGTTGCTCATCATGATGAAAAAGCGTTCGACGGCGGGGATCTGCTCTTTCCGGCATTCGGGCGCGGTCACCGATGGCGTGCCGGTGAAGCCTTCGTCGCAGGTGATGCGGGCAAAGCCGAACTGGACCTCCAGCTTGGCGATGAACTCGGGCGGCAGGCCGCGCGCGCCGACATAGCCGTCGTCTTCCTGGACGCCGCCCTCTTCCCCGCCGCCGAGGTTCTGGATGGAATCGCCCTCACCCTCCAGCCGGGCGATGACCTGCTGGACCGGGCCGCCCGGGACGAACTGGGTCAGCGCGAAGTTGATCACCATCACGCCAAACAGCGTGGGGATCACCAGCAGCAACCGGCGGAGAATGTAGGCGCCCAAGATCCCTGCCCGTTCTTCGTTACTTCAACACGCCCTTGGCCTTCAGCGCGTCGGCTTTTTCGGCGTTGTACCACCAGATCGACAGTTCGCCCAGAGCGTAAGGGGGCAGCGTCTCGGGGTGCTCGTACATGTTGTAATAGGCGACCCAGTTGTCCTTCTTGTAGTAGCGCGGGACGATGACCCATTGGGACCGCAGCACCCGGTCCAGCGCGCGGACGGTGGTATGCAGGGTCTCACGGCTGTCGGCGTCGACAAGGTCAAGGATCTTGTCCACCGCCGGATCGGCATAGCCCATCCGGTTGCGGCTGGAATTGTCCTTGGCCACGCTTGCCCACGCCTGTTTCAGCACGCCGCCCGGTTCCAGACCGCCGTTGATCACCGCGGTCGGCAAGGCGTCGAAGTCGAAGTTCGGCGGCTGCGCGCGTTCCTGCAGTTGCGGGTCGTCGATGATCTCGAAACTTGCGTCCACGCCCAGCGCGCGCAGGTTCTCGACATAGGCATTCATCACCGGCAGAAGGTCGGTGCGGGCATGGACCATCGCCATCTTCAGCGTCTTGCCGTCCTTGCGGCGCATCCCGTCGTCGCCCACGATCCAGCCGGCCTCGTCCAGCAGGGCAGAGGCCGCGCGCAGGTTCTTGCGATCGAGCGACCGGTCCTCGGAAGAAACCGAGCCCATCTTGGCCTCTTCCGTCAGGATGCTGGCAGGCAGAAGGCCCTCATCCACCAGGGGTTGCAGGATTGCGATCTCGCCCGGTGTGGGCACGCCGGTTGCGGCCATTTCCGAGTTTTCCCAGATCGAGTTGATCCGCGCCAGAAGCCCGTAGAACAGCGCCTTGTTCGACCATTCGAAGTTGAAAACCAGCCCCAGCGCCTCACGCACCTTCGGGTCCTGGAACTGGTCGCGGCGCAGGTTGAAGATGATCGACTGACCACCCGCGATGTTGCCGGACGGCAGCACGGCCTTGACCACATCCCCTGCAGCAATCGACGGGAAGTCGTAGCTGGTCGCCCAACGCTTGGAATCGCCTTCGTTGCGGAAGGTGTAGACGCCCGCCTTGAACGCCTCCATCGCGGCGTTGTCGTCGCCGAAGTATTCGATGCGGATACGGTCGAAATTGTTCTGACCGATGTTCAGGGGATGCGTGTTGCCCCAGTAGTCCGGGTTGCGTTTGTAGATCACCTGCTGGCCGGGCTTGAAGCTGTCCAGCACATAGGCGCCGGTGCCAAGGAAGGGTTCAAGGCTGGATTTTTCGAGATCGCGGTTGTTTTCCTCGTAGTGCTTCTTCGAGAAGATCGGACCGCTGCCCGCTTGTCCCGGCATGTCGCGGAACGGGGTTCCCGGCGCAAAGGTGAACTTGATCCGGTAGGGGTCAAGCACTTCGACCGACTGGAACTTCTGGTTCGCAACCGACCGGTATTCCGGGATGCCCTTTTCGGCGAAAAGGTTGTGGCTGAACAGCACGTCTTCGGCGGTGAACGGGGTGCCGTCCGAGAAGGTCACATCCTTGCGCAGGTTGAAGATCACCCAGGACCGGTCCTCGGGATATTCCATCGTCTCGCATAGAAGGCAGTAGGCGGCGCTGACATCGTCCAGCGTGCCGGTCAGGATGGATTCGTAGAAGATCGAGGCCAGCGCGGCCTGGTTGCCCTGAATGGTGTAGGGGTTGAACGAATCGAAACTCCCCGGCGACCACTGGCTGATCTCGCCGCCCTTGGGGGCATCGGGGTTCACGTAAGGCAGATGGGTGAAATCGGCCGGAAGCGGCAGGTCGCCGAAGGTCGAGATGCCGTGGGATTTGATGACCGTCTCGGCGCGGGCCGGGATCGCGACTGCGGCCAGCGCCAGGATCAGGGACCCGGTGGCGATCATCGACCCTAGTGCGGGTCTTGCCGCCTTGGCCCTTGCTGCAACCCGCTTGTCCGTCCGCATCCGTCAGCCTCCCCTCGCGTTCCGTCTTCCTTATTCATTTATTCTAAATCAGGCTTTGTCGAGCCAACAAGCCGCGATCATCACGCGCATTCTTGTGAGCGCATATAACAAAGCCGCCCGGTTGGGCGGCTTTGCGTCGGTATTGCGCAGTCTGTCAGGGGTTTGCCGCCAGATAGGCAATGACGTTGGCGCGGTCTTCCGGTTTGGGCAGGCCGGCGAAGGCCATCTTGGTGCCCGGCAGGGCCTGCTTGGGGTTTTCCAGGAAGGCAAACAGCGCCTCGGGCGTCCAGGGCTCGGCAGATTTGGCGGCCATGGCTTCGGAATAGGCAAAGCCCTCGGCGACGCCATGGTTGCGTCCGACGACGCCGTTCAGGTGTGGGCCGACGCCGTCCGAACCGTCAAGCTTGTGGCACGAGCCGCATTTCTTGAAGACCGCTTCGCCCGCAGCCGCATCGGCCGAGGCCATCAGGGCTGCGACATCCACCGGCTCGCCTTCGGCTTCGGCCGGGGCTTCCTCTTCGCCGGTGTCGATGGTGTAGGCCTGGGTCAGCTCACCCTCGGCATGTTCGCCGCCGTGGCCGGTGGAACCGACATGATACAGCGAGTCAGAGGCCCAACCCACCAGCATCAGAACCAGAAGCGAGCCGCAGACCGCGCCCACCGCCTTGGTCATCGTCATCGTGTCGAACATGGGTCACACCTATCTGGGGTCTCGTTGCGCGGTATCTACCCGCTTCCCCTGCCCGGTTTCAAGGTGTAGACGCGCGACGAAACGCCCCGTGGGGCAGGTTTTCGACAGGGGAAGACGCAAGATGGCCGGTCGCATCGCGTTTCAGGGCGAACTCGGGGCCTATTCGCACCAGGCCTGCCAGCAATCGCGCCCGGATTTCGAGGCGGTTCCCAGCACCACCTTCGACGAAGTCGTCGAGAAGGTCGCGAAGGGCGAGGTCGATCTTGGCATGCTCGCGGTCGAGAATTCGACCTATGGCCGGGTGGCGGATGTGCATTCGCTGCTGCCGCGCGCGGGCCTGCATATTGTGGACGAGGCTTTCGTCCGGGTGCATGTGAACCTTCTTGGCGTGAAGGGCGCGGCCCTTGCGGATGTGCAGGAGGCTCACGGTCACGTTGTCATCCTCCCGCAATGCGCCGGGTTCCTGAAAACGCACAGGATTCGCGGCAAGGTCAGTTCCGACAACGCCCGCGCCGCCCGCGAAGTGGCCGAGGCCGGGGACAAGACCCGCGCCGCGCTGGCCTCCGAGCTTGCGGCCGAGATTTACGGGCTGGACGTTCTGGCCCGGCACATCGAGGACCATGCGAACAACACCACCCGGTTCCTTGTCATGTCGCGCACCCCCGATCTGACGCGGCGCGGGACGGGCAAGATGATCACCACCTTCACCTTCCGCGTCCGCAACATCCCGGCGGCGCTGTACAAGGCGATGGGCGGGTTCGCGACCAACGGCGTCAACATGACCAATCTGGAAAGCTACATGGTCGGCGGCACCTTCACCGCGACCGAGTTCTATGCCGACATCGAGGGCCACCCCGAAGACCCGAACGTGGCCCTTGCGCTGGAAGAGCTGCGGTATTTCACGTCCGAGCGCCACATCCTGGGAGTCTATCCGGCGGACCGCGAACGGGGCTAGGCGACAGTCTGGCTGCGTTCGTAGCGGTCCTTGATCCGCGTGCCAAGCTGGCCAAGACGGTTCTCGAACTTGGCCTGCACCCGACCCTTGGCTAGCCGCATCGTGTTGATGAAGAGCCGCGCCGCCAGCGTCTTTGGCTTGAACTCTAGATCGACGCGCAGACGGCTGCGGCGGGGTGACAGGACCATCACCTCAAGCCGGCAGGTGCCGTCGACCGCAGTGCCGTCGATACCAAGCGCCAGCTTCTGATCCTGCGTCATCTCGTCGATCCGCACCACGACCTTGCGCGCCTTGCCGCGAAACTGGCCGCGGATGCGCCATTCCGCACCAACCCCGGTGGTGGGCGAGCCGGGGGGACGCTCGATCTCGATACCGTTGCGGATCGCTTCGCGTTCCCAGGACGAATGGTCGACGAGGCCGGCAAAGACCGCAGCGGCGGGCACTTCAAGGTCGGTTTTGGCCGTCAGTTTCATCTGCACTCCGCTGGGAGGAAGGCGGTCGGGTCAGGACCGATGGGTGCTACCCGCTACAGGGCATAACAGGAAGATCAGGTCAATCAAGCCGATCCGCAAGCCAGTTGCTGAGAATGAAGTGCGCAATTGCGCCTTTCCGGCTGGGGCGGATTTCGGGATGGCGGTCGGCAAAGGCCTGCACAAGCTCTTCCCTCGTGACCCAACGGGCGGCTTCCAGCTCCTCCGGGTCAAGCCGGATGTCGCGCGACAGGGCTTCGGTGCGCATGCCGATCATCAAGGAGGCCGGGAAGGGCCAAGGCTGGCTGGTAAGATAGCTGACCGCGCCGCAGGTGACGCCGGTCTCCTCCAGCACTTCGCGGCGGACGGCGGCCTCGACGGTTTCGCCCGGTTCGACGAAGCCTGCCAGAAGCGAGAACATGCCTTCGGGCCAGCCGGGGCTTCGACCCAGCAGCACGGAATTTCCCAGGGTCACCAGCATGATGACCACCGGATCGGTGCGTGGAAAATGCTGGGCGCCGCAAGCTGGACAAGTCCTTTGCCAGCCCGCCATCGCCATGTCGGACCGCGCGCCGCAGGCCGAACAGAAGCCATGGCTGCGGTGCCACTGGAGCAGGGCCTTGGCGGTGGCCACCAGTTCGGCCTCGCGCGCAGACAGCAGGGTCATCGCGCCGCGCAGTTCTGCGAAACCGTGATCCTGGGGCAGGGCCGGGTGGCGTTGCACGGTCGGGTCGAAGAAACCCGTCTCGGGCGCATCGGCCCCGGCTTCGGGTGACCAGTCCGACAGGTCGGCGGTAAAGCGTGGGGTGCCGTCGTCCAGCCCCAGAAAGACCGGCGGCCCGGCCAGTGCCAACGCGGGATGATCCGCAGGCACCCAGGCCAGATGCCCATCCGCCAGAAGCGGCTTGCCGCGCCAGACCGGCAGCACCGTACCCGCGTCCAAAGCCGAGCGTAGACCCGCCGCGTCTCGCCTTAAGGTTGCATGCCGGTCTAGCCCTGAACCGCCAAATGTGACTGTTTCCGCAATGCGCATTTCCGACCGGCTTTCCTGCGACTGTTCCTGCCGCGCCGGAGGTTCTGCCGCTTTCGTGGCAGTTTCAATCGGGATCGTGCCGCAATTGCACAACCTCCGCTTGAATAACGACAAATTGCCATAACATTGACACAACCCCCACGATAACTCGGCTCGAAGTTACTGTGCAGTTGGGTCCTGAATTCGTGTTAAGCAGGCAGTAGCCAAGGTACTGGAAGGGTGATGTACCAGGTTCCCGTTGTTTCTCACTTGATGCCAAAAGGCCAGGAAACGGCCGAGGTTGACCAGGACGGTCGACCGGGTCCGCTGTCCCGGCGTGGGGTGGTGGCATCGCTGCGGGTCATTGCGACCAGCGACCTGCATGCCAGTCTGATGCCCTACGATTATTGTGCGAACCGGCCCAATTCAAACCTTGGCCTTGGTGCGGTGTCGCAGCAGATCGCCGAAGCGCGGGGCGAGGCGCAGAATTGCCTGTTGTTCGACAATGGCGACTTCCTGCAGGGCAGCCCGATTGCGGATTTCGCCGCCACGACCAAAAGACGGCGCGCGCATCCGGTCATCACCGCGTTCAACACGCTGGGCTATGACGCGATCACGCTGGGCAACCACGAGTTCGACTACGGGCTGCGCTTTCTGTCCCAGGCGCTTGAGGACGCGCGTTTTCCCGTCGTCTCGGCCAATCTGGCCCGCCGGTTGGGGAAAAGCCCAGCCCGGGACGAAACTTTGGTGCCGCCCTTCACCATCCTGCGCCGCCAGATCGTCGACCATGCCGGGCGCAGCCATCTGATCCGCGTCGGCGTGATCGGCTTTGCCCCGCCGCAGATCGAGCAATGGGA
>JBGSVS010000113.1:0-18281 GCA_041752895.1 Tabrizicola sp. | reverse complement strand
CCCCGGCTGCATCGCTCGCGACCTTGACCGCTGCGCCGCAGACCCGCGTCCAGTGCGACACCGCCTGGGCGATGCCCACCGTGTCGCCCTTCAACGGGGCTTCGAACCGCAGATGGTAATCCGCGTGATCGCCCATGATGTTAAGGACCCCGGACTGCGCCTTCCGCGCATTGTGCAGGTTGGCGAAGGCATTGCCGAAGCCGGGGGCCAGATGCAGAAGCGTCGCCGCCACCTCCCCCGACATCCGGTAATAGCCGTCCGCCGTGCCCGAGACGCCGCCTTCGAACAGGCAGAGGATGCAGCGCAGTTCGGGGTGCTGGTCGAGTGCGGCGACAAAGTGCATCTCGGACGTGCCGGGATTGGCGAAGCAGACCCTCACCCCCGAGGCGAGGAGTGTCCGCACCAAAGTCTCTGCGCCGTTCATCCGTTGCATCTCCTGCCCGATCTGCATGCAGTGGGGCGCAGTCTGGCAGGAAATGCAACTGGCGTAGCGCGGATCAGGGCTTGGTGATCACCACTTCCAGATAGCTTCCCGGCACGACCATCGTCCCGTCGCCCGAGCGGTTCAGCCGATTGATCAGGGCAAGAAGGTCGGCCTCAAGCCGCGCTTGCCCGACGGGATCCAGTGCGGCGAAGGCTTTCAGGACTGGACCATACCAGGTGCGGAACACCTCCAACCAGTGCTGGGCAGAGCGGTAGCGGAACATGAAGTCTTTCCCGACGGATTGCACTTTTGCCCCTGGAAAGAGCTCAGCCAGCCGGGTCTCGGTGCCCCAAAGGCCAGGGGATTTCACGCCGGCAGGCGAGGGGAGGTGGCCACCCAGCGTCTTGAACACCTGCCCGATGAAGCCATCAGGCGTCCAGTTCGCCAGACCGATCCTGCCACCGGGGTGACAAACCCGCAGCATCTCGGCTGCGGCGCGGTCCTGGTCCGGGGTAAACATGACGCCGAAGGTCGAAACTACCGCGTCGAAGCTGGCATCGGGAAAGGGCAGGGCTTCGGCATCGGCGGTCAGGAAGGTCACGTCCAGATGCTCGGCACGCGCCCGGTCGCTGCCCCGTTCCAGGAGAGCGGCGACATAGTCGGTCGAAGTGACATCGCACCAGCGTCGCGCAGCGGCCAGCGTGGCATTGCCGTTTCCGGCGGCAACATCCAGCACCGACTGTCCGGCGCGCAGGTCCATCGCCTCGCACAGGCTTTCGCCGACGATCTGAAGCGTGGTGCCGATGACTGCATAGTCGCCCGACGACCAGGCCCCCTGCTGGCGCGACTTCAGGGCGACAAGGTCAGGGGTGGGAGCGGTAGGGGAAAGGGTGTTCATTGTCATCACAAATCCTCAGGTTCTTGAAACACCCTGCAGCCCGAAAAGGGCGATGAAAGGTGGATCAAACCTGCGCGCGACGCGGGCGATTGGCCAGTCCTGCATCTGTAGCGGCGCCGATACAGGAAATGGACTGGCCGTCGTCCCTGGCGTAAGAGCTGCGAACCATCCAGCGCCCGATGCTGGCAGCAATCTCGCGGTCGCCCACCATGCGGATGTTGTCGCAGGCGATCTCTCGGGCCATCGACGACCAGCCCATCCAGGCCGATGTCATCGCCTTGAGGTTTGCAGTGATGTAGAGGTCGACATCATGCCCTGGGTCCATTGTGCACAGGTCGACAGGCACACCCGGTTTCACGATCAGCCAATAGGATTGCAGGTCCTTGGCAAGCTCGGGGTAGGTCACCTGCACCACGCGTAGCCCACGCCCCGGCATCATCGATCCGTCGATCTTGCGGCGCATGTTCCACATCAACAGCCGCGCATCCGGCCGTTCCAACGACACTTCGGCGTCGATATTGCGGTGCGCCCATTGGCCAAGGGCGAAGATCATCGGCTTCAATTCATCAGCCAACGGCGTGGTCCGGTAGACAATGTCGCCCGTTGCCCGGTTCTCGCTGCGCGTGACCAGCCCGTTCTGCTCCATCTCCTTCAGACGCTTGGATTGCAGCGTCGGCGACATGCCGGGCACGCCGCGCCGGATTTCGTTGAACCGGGTCGAGCCGCCCCACATCTCGGACAGGATCAGCAGCGTCCAGCGCGGCTCCAGCAGTTCGCAGGCTTTGGCAATTGGGCAGAACTGGTTGTAGCTGTCCTGAGTCATGGTACGTCCCTCCCGATCCAAGAACATGCGCCCACCCCTCGAGTCGATCCAGTCCGGAATCTGTACTGGCCCCAAAGTGGAAAAAACCCCGCCGAGACATCTCGGCGGGGTAAAGGTGTCCCCCAGGCGGTCCAGGGGACAGGCGTGTTCCGAAATCTCAGTGGGTGCGGCTGCCGTCGGCTTCCATTTCAGCCCGGATCTGCTGCCGCAGGATATCGATGGGGACCATCTTGCCGTCCCGTTTGAAGTGCCAGTACGTCCAGCCATTGCAAGACGGCGCCCCCTCCAGCGCGGCCCCGACCTGGTGGATGCTGCCCTTCACGTCGTTCCCGATCAGCGTCCCGTCAGCGCGGACCTTGGCCTTGAAGCGGTTGCCAAGGCTGAACAGCTCTTCCCCCGGCCGCAGCATTCCCCGCTCCACGACCTGCCCGAACGGCACCCTCGGCTCGGCCCGCTTCGACCCGGACACCTCCAAAGCCGAAGCATCGAACCGCCGCACCCTCTCGATCCGCGCGGCGGCGGCCTTGCGATATTCCGCCTCCCGCTCGATCCCGATGAAGTCGCGGCCCAACATCTTGGCCACAGCGCCCGTCGTCCCGGTCCCGAAGAACGGGTCCAGCACCACGTCGCCCGGATTGGTTGTCGCCACGATCACCCGGTGCAGCAGCGCCTCGGGCTTCTGGGTCGGATGGGCTTTGTCGCCGGCCTCGTTCTTCAGCCGCTCATGCCCGGTGCAAAGCGGGATCACCCAATCCGACCGCATCTGCACGCCGTCGTTCAGCGCCTTCAGCGCCTCGTAGTTGAAGGTATACCGCGCCGCTTCGTCCCGGCTGGCCCAGATCAGCGTCTCATGCGCGTTGGTCAGGCGCTTGCCCTTGAAGTTCGGCATCGGATTCGACTTGCGCCAGACCACGTCGTTCAGCAGCCA
This sequence comes from Tabrizicola sp., assembly GCA_041752895.1. Lineage (GTDB taxonomy): Bacteria > Pseudomonadota > Alphaproteobacteria > Rhodobacterales > Rhodobacteraceae > Tabrizicola. Next base: position 15,208 of record JBGSVS010000113.1, on the reverse strand, counting down.
GAAGCCCTGATTCTGCAGCTCGGACCCCAGGCGGAAGACGTTGTGATAGGACCCGATCACCCAGATCGCCCCGTTCGGCTTCAACAGCCGTTTGGCCGCCGCCAGCCAGTCCCTGGTAAAGCTGTCATAGGTCGCAAAGCTGGCGAACTGGTCCCAGTGGTCGTTCACTGCGTCGACAAGCGAATTGTCCGGCCGGTGCAGGTCCCCCCGGAGCTGCAGGTTGTAGGGAGGGTCGGCGAAGATCAGATCGACAGACCCAGCCGGAAGCGAGTTCATCACCTCGATGCAATCACCCTCAAGGATCTGGTTCAGAGGCAAACTGGCCCCTGCCGCGGTCGTCCTGGTTGTCATTCTTTGCCTCTGCCCCCGGCATCTGGATCGTGCCGTTGTTGTCCTGAATCATGAGTCAGAGGCGATTCGCCGTCAAATTCTTTATTGAATCAAGGGGTTACAGAATTCTCTTGATACAATATGTTGTAGACGGGCTTGAACGAACGTCTATGCCAAGGGGTTACACCAAGATTGCGCAGTGCCAATAGATGCGCCGGAGTCGGGTATCCGGCGTTGGCTTCCCAGCCGTAGCCGGGGTGCTGTTGCGCCAAATCCACCATGATCCGGTCGCGCGTCACCTTCGCCACGATGGACGCAGCCGCAATCGACAGACACAACGCGTCGCCCTTCACGATGGCGGTCGCGCCGCACCCAAGTCCGCGCGGGATCAGGTTGCCGTCGATCAAAGCATGATCCGCCTGAAGCCCCGCCACGGCCCGCTCCATCGCCAGATGACTGGCGCGCAGGATGTTCAGGCTGTCGATCTCTTGAACCGAGGCATGGGCGACCGAGACCTCGGCCAGGGCCATGATCTCACCGAAAAGCGCCTCGCGCCGGTCACGGGTCAGGACCTTGGAATCGCGCAGACCGTCAGGGATATGGTTCGGGTCAAGCCGGACGGCACAGGCGGTGACCGGACCTGCCAGCGGACCGCGCCCCACTTCATCGACGCCGACGACGCGAAGCGCTCCCCGCCCGTAGGCAAGGGTCTCGTGCGTGAAGTAGGGAACGGTGGCGACCATGCCCCCGGATTAGCGCGGAACCGGCCGCGGAAAAAGGGGGCGGGAGCTGCTCACCCTCCCACCCCCAGCAAGAGACGGGACTAGGGCTGTCCCGTCTCGATCAGGACCACCTCAGTGACCCGTGACGCGAAAGCCCGCATCGCGCAGGCACTGTGCCGAATAGACCCGGTCGCGTTCGCCGTAGATGGTGGCCCCGTTGGCGCAGCCGCGCGGCAGGCGGTAGTCGAAGCCTTCGGCGCGCAGGCAGCTTTCGGGATAAAGGGTGACCGAACGATCCGCCCCGTCGATGGAGATGGCGCAGACCGACGGCACACGCTTGTTCTTCACCGGTTCAGGCACCGGGACCGGCGCGGGCTTGTCCTTGTCGCGCAGCTCGTGGGCGATGGCACCGACCACCAGCGCTGCGATCAGCGCCTTGGCAAGGTCGTCCTTCTTGTCGGCCTTGGCTGGGATCGCGGTCGCAAGGACCAGCGCCAGGGCGGCCGCGCCACCGGTGATCATCGCGGCGAACCGGCGGCCGGAGAGGTTCGTCTCGGCGATACCCTGCGATGCGATGCGGTGCGACTTGCTTCTGAACTCGACGGACATGGGGGCCTCCTGAGTGGGTCTCGTTGCGTCGTCCCTGCTGCGTTCGGGACCTTGTGACCCAAACCTCACCCCCGGTCCTGAAGGTAAGCAATAACGCCCCCTTGCTAAGTCATAGCGGTGCGGCAAACCTGTCTTGCTATCGGATAGCAATGCGCCAGATCTTCCCATGATATTGAATATCAACGCGCCCACGCGCATGTTCGTCCCACAATCGAGCAGCCTCCTTTGCGGAGCAGGAAAAATGAAACGACTGATCACCTCTGCCGCCCTCGCGCTGGTTCTTGCCGGACCAGCCGCGGCAGAGTGTTATGCGGACTACAAGGCCAAGCGTGACGAACCGCTGAAGCTCGTCTACGGTGTCGCGCAGGTATCGGACGCGAACTGCAGCCCCGGCGCAGCCGAAGGCGAGTTGTCGCCGAGACTGGCATCCGATGGCTGGACGCTTCTGACGGTTCTGTCCACGTTCGGACCCGAAGGTCTTGAAGAAAGGAAAGCGAGTGCCGGAGAACACTTCCTCCGTTACTGATAGCCTGAAGGCGGGCAATCGCGTCGTCGCCTTCGGAATTGCCGCCATCGTCTTCATCCTGCTGGCAGCCGCGCTGTTCCTGTTCCTGAACTTGCCCGATGCGAACGCGTTCAACACGCGGGTCGAGCGGCTGTTCGTCGAGAACGACGATTTGAACACTTTGGCCGAGATCAAACTTCTCGAGCTTCTGGCGCAGTCCGGCACGACCTTCTCGGAGGTTTTTGTCAGCTATCGCAGCGTGATCTTTGTCTTGATGGTTTTTTCGACCGCTATGCTGATCGCAGCACTGGTCTTCCTGGTGATGATCATCGCGCTGAACCGCCGAATCTCGGCGATCCAGCGGTCGGGTATCCAGGTCTCCAGCCTGATGATCAGCCGCGAGGCGCGGGCGGTCTATATCAACGACCTTGAATTCGCCCTGACCGAGGCCGCGCTTGAAACGCTGTCGGTGCTGGCCGAAGCGCGGATGGACGACGAGGTGCTGACCGGCGCGCAGATCGAAGCGGTGATTTCGGGCCGCAACGAGGTCGACTGCGACGAGGCCGCCGGGGCGACCCGGGTCAAGCGGCTGCGTGACGCGCTGGGCAACCAGCTGGTCAGCGAGCTTTTGGTCAAGACCATCGCCCGGCGCGGCTATGTGCTGGCGGTCGGCAAGGATACGATCCGGATGATCTGAGGCGCGGGTCGGGCTCAGCGTCGCGGCAAGATCGCGCCCCGCACGCCGATTACCCGTTCCGCCAGGGTTGTCGCGGCGGTCAGGCAGGCTTGGGTATCGCCGCCCCGGTCCAGTTCGGCAAGAAATCCGGCATTGAAGCTGTCGCCCGCCGCTGTCGTGTCGATCACCGGCACTCCTGTCGAGGCGGGGCGATGCGCCCGGCTGCCATCCAGCGCAATCGCCCCTGCACTGCCGCATTTCAGCGCGCCTTGGCGGATGCCCGCAGCCGCATGACGGTCCAGGATCGCCTCGGCACCTGCGTCACCGAAGAGCGCCGTCTCATCGTCCAGCGAGGGGAAGGCGATGTCGGTCAGCCGGATGAACCGGGTCATCTGCACCCGTGCCGTCGCCAGATCGGGCCAGAGGACCGGGCGGTAGTTCGAATCGAACGCGACCCGCCCGCCCCGCGCCCGAAGCCGCGCCAGCCCTGCGGCCAGTTCATCCCGGGCTGACGGGTCCAGGATCGCGATGCTGATCCCGGACAGGTAGACCGTGTCGAACCCATCCAGGACCTTTGCCATCAACCCGCTTTCGGCCAGAAACATCCGCCGCGCTGCCGAGGTGGACCGCCAGTAGGAAAAGCTCCGCTCGCCGCTTTCGTCCGTGTCGATCAGATAAAGGCCCGGCATCCTGCCCGGCAGGCGCGCGACATGGCTCGTGTCCAGCGCCTCGTCCTGCAGCGCATCGAGGATACGGTCGGATTGCCGGTCCGTACCCAGCGCGGTGACATAGGCAACCCGTCCCGCCCCCAAAGCGCGCGACAGGTAGACTGCCGTGTTGAATGTATCACCCGCGACGCCGATGCGTGCAGCATCGCCGCCGCTGCAGGCAACTTCGACCATCACTTCGCCCAGGCAAGCGATCCGGCCCAACTGCATCACATGACCCCCAAACGCCTTACCGGCTCCACTGTGCTTATGCCTTTCCGGATGGCAAGCCGGACCCTGTCCTTGGCCGTCCACCACCTTGCTGCGCGGTGCCGGATCCTCAGGGGCTGACAGATGCCTCAAGCGAGAACACCGGGACAAAGCTGGCTGGCGCGAGCGAGTTGTTGATCAGCGCGCCAGTGATGGTGTCCGGCATCACAAGCTGGATTGGTGGCCCGGCGTGGGGGAGCTCAAGATGGCCTTCAAGCGCGCGAACGGCCATTTCGACGGACAGGCGTCCCTGCAGTGCCGGGGCGTCGGTCGGAGCAGCCAGAATCCGTCCACGAAGGACGCCGCGATAGACTGCGTGGCTGAAGTAGGTCGATACCACGTTCACCTTGTCCGACAACCCGCGGGAACGCAGGATCGACACCGCAGCCTCGGCCATCGGGCCGCTGCCGACCAGATAGTCAATCTGCGGCATTTCATCGAGAACCTCCTCGACCAGAAGCACTTGCTGTTCCAGTCCAGTGTCGCCGTAGCGGGTGGCGACAATACTGGCCGAGCTTTCGGCGATTGCGGCAAAGAAACCGGCCTCGACAAAGGTCACCCAGCCTGCACCTTCGGGACCCGGGAACCATGCCACCGTCACGGGCGGGCTGCCCTTGGGGTGCCTCTCGGAAATCAGACGGCCGGCAGCGGCCCCCATCTCTGCCCAAGGCACGCTTGCCTTTGCAGCGATGCCGCTGTCGTCGATGTCATTCACTGCTGCAATGACGGGCTTCAGCAGGGCGATCTTCTCTACCGCCGGGGTCAGCCCTTCATACGAGACCGCGCCAAGGATCACTGCGTCGAATTCCTCGCTCGCGCAGCCTTCCAGTTGCTCGATCTGGCGCGCCAGATTGGGATAGCCCCCAGCCTCGTAGACGTCGAAGGCGACACCCAGGCGTTGCGCCTCGGCGACCATGCCGTAGTTGACCGACAGCCAGTAGGCGTCCTTGAGATGCGGGTAGAGGATACAGAGCCGCCACGGCCGCGTTGCACGGTGCAAGGGCACATAGTCGACCGGAACGGCCGCACTGCTGTCATCGAAGGGCACCGTGCGCGCCTCCAACTGCCAGATTTCGGCTGTCGCCGAAGGCCCGCCGAACAAGGCTGTCACCAGGGCAAGGGTCGAAATGCTTCGGCCGCGCGACATCTCTCTCCCCATCCGCCGAATAGATGATAGCCTGCGGCCGTGGTGGGCCCTGGGGGGCGAGCATTGCGAGAATTCAACACCAAGTCCAGTCTTGGCAGGCGGCTTCTGCTGGCCATTGCCCTGATCGCGGGCTTCCCTGCCGCGACCGGAATCCTTGGCTGGTTCGAGTTGCAGGATGTTGCTCGCAATCAGTCGCGGGTGGTGACCGAAGCGATTCCGGCGATCTCAGAAGTGCGCGGTGTGGCCGAAGAAACCAGTCGCGTGGTCGCCGTGGCGCCCGAACTGGCCTCGGTCACCGACGATGGCCAGCGCACCGAGCGGTCGGCCTATCTTTTTGCCCAGGCCGACGCCTTGCGCGACCGGCTGGCGCGGCAGCGTGGCGTGCCGGATGACGCACTGGCCAATGCATTGGCAGCCGAGGCGGACGTGCGGCAAGCGCTGGTCTCGATTGACCAGTTGGTCCGCCGCCGCATCAGTCTGATCACTCAGCGCGACGAACAGCTGCGGGCGGGGCTTGCCGCCGCCTCAGAGCTGACCGAGATTGCCGATACGTTGGTCGCGAATGCCGAGATGGGCGCCTCGGCAGTGATCTCAAGCCTTTACGATCTTGAATCCGCCGAACAATCCGACCCGCCTCGACGGCTCGACACGCTGGACAAGCTGATCGAGGTCGACATCTTCCAGATGGGTCTGATGTTCGAGTTGCGCGCCCATGCGTCGGAAGTGGGGCTGCTTCTAAGCCGCGTCGCCGGGATCCGAACCCAAGACGAACTTGCGGCCTTGCGGTCCGAACTGGAGGACCGCGTCAACGTGATCTCGCGGAGGCTTCTGTCGGTGCAAGACCCGCGCCGGGCCGAGAGGGCCCTGGTCCTGTTGCGGATCATCGGCTCGGGTCCAGCTTCGCCACCGGAAACGGCTACGCTGTTCCAGAATGCCGATCTGGTTCTGGCGTTGACCGACCGCATCACCTTGGCCGAAGCCGATCTTCGCCAATCTGCCCTGGTGCTTGAAGCGGCGGCCGCTTCGCTGGCTGACCGGATCGAGGCCAAAGCGGTAGCGGCCGGGCAGTCTGCTGAACAGGCGATCAAGGCGACGCAGCGGCTTTACGCTGTCTCGACCTTGGTGGCGCTGCTTTTGTCGCTGACGGTGCTGTGGTTTTATGTCCGGGGCAATCTTATCCGGCGTCTGGATGCGCTGTCCGCCCGCATGACCGGCCTTGCCGAGGGCAATCCCGGAGAGGCAATCGAGCCAAGCGGAGCCGATGAGATTGCCCGCATGGAAGCCGCCGTCGAGGTGTTTCGCCAGCAGGCCATCGCCAACCGCACCTTTGCCGAAGAGCGCGAAGAGCATCTGGAAGAGTTGCGTCGCCACCGCAGCGAATTGCAGCAGCTGGTGGATGAACGGACCGAGCAGTTGCGCGGCGAGGTGGTCGCCCATGACGCTGCCCGTGACCGGGCCGAAGCGGCGGATCGCGCCAAGTCGGAATTCCTGGCGATGATGAGCCATGAAATCCGCACGCCGATGAACGGGGTTCTTGGCATGCTGCGCAATCTGCCGCGCGAAGGACTGTCAGAGGTTCAAGTGGCGCGCCTGAACGCCGCCCTCGCCTCGGGCAAGGGGCTGATGGGGCTTCTCAACAGCATTCTCGACTACTCCAAGCTGGAACAGGGCAGTGCCGCTTCGGAAATCGTGGTCTTCGATCTGGCGGCAGCGCTGGACGATATTGCGCTTCTGATGGTCCCGATGGCCGAAGAGAAGGGTCTGCGGTTGGTGACCGTGCTGCCGGCCTCGCCCTTGCCACCGCTTCAGGGCGATATGGGCAAGCTGCGCCAGATTCTGTTCAACCTCTTGTCGAATGCCGTCAAGTTCACCGAGGCGGGCGAAGTCCGTCTGGTTGCCGAGGCGCTTCTGCCGTCGGTCGAGGGCCAGGTTCGCTTGCGCTTGGCGGTGTCCGACACCGGAAAAGGCATCGCCCCCGAAGCAATGGACCGGATCTTTGCGCCCTTCCAGCAGGAAGACCCGCAGACCGCGCGGACCTATGGCGGCACCGGGCTTGGGCTTGCGATTTCCCGGCGGCTTGCGGGAATGATCGGGGGTGCGCTTGCCGCCGAAAGCCAGCCCGGTCAGGGGGCGACCTTCACGTTGACGCTGCCCTTCGATATCGCCCTTGAGGCCGCGCCAGGCCCGGAGAATGCAAACCTTCCCCAGCCTGCGGCACGTCCCCTTTCCGTGCTGGTGGTCGAAGATCACCCGATCAACCAGGCCGTCGCGCGTGATTTTCTTGACGCGCTTGGCCATCGCACGACCCTTGCCGAGACCGGAGAGGCGGCCCTTGCCCTGGCCGAAACCGGCACATTCGACGCCGTGCTGATGGATGTGAACCTGCCCGGCATCTCGGGGATCGAGACAACCCGGCGCCTGCGTGCCCTGCATGGCACAGTCGCCACGATACCGATTGTCGGGGTGTCGGCCCATGTCCAGCCCGAGGATGTCGCAGCCTGTCGGCGCGCCGGCATGGATGAAGTGATTGCAAAGCCCTTCGCACCCGAGGCACTGGCCGCAGCACTTGCCCGGCTTTGTTCCGGTGGCGTTGCAGCCTCGGTCCAGGAGACGCTGGCCGACCTTGGACCCGACCGGACCCGCACGCTTCTGCGCCTGATGCTTGACCGGCTGCGCCCGGAAGCGGAAGCCATAGCTGCAGCACTTCGCCAGGGTGACAGGGCCGAGGTCGAGAGTCGCGCGCACCGGTTGAAAGGTGCTGCGGGCAACTTCCAGCTTCCGGGCCTAGTGACGCTGCTGGATCGGCTTTGCCGGGAGGATGCCGCACTGGGGGCAGAGACAGCCAAGGCCATCACCGCCGCCGCTGAAGATGCCGAGCGTTCGTTGGCGCTGTCGTTGGCGGTGCTGGACGGCGATGCTTTCGTCAGGACAGCTGCGCAGTAAAGACGTAGCCCTCACCATGCGAGGTGCCGAAGATGCGAGGCACCTTCGGGTCATCGCCGAACTTTGCGCGCAGCCGCTTGACCATCACGTCCACTGTCCGCGTGCCGGTGCCGCTTTGGCGGTGCGTGACGCTGGCCAAAAGCCGGTCGCGGCTTAGGACGATGCCGGGGTTCAAGACGAAGGTCCGCAGCAATTCGTATTCTGCGCGCGTCAGCTGCAGCGATTGCCCGTCCGTCCCCGCCACATGCCGCGCTGCGGTGTCGAAGGTATAGCCCGCGAAATGCACAACGCGCCGCGTGAACTGGCGCATGGCCGCCGTGCGCCGCAAAAGGTTCTTTACCCGGGCCAGAAGCTCACGCCGGTTGAAGGGCTTGCAGACATAGTCATCTGCCCCAAGCTCCAGCCCGACGATCCGGTCGACATCATCCGTGCGCCCGGACAGCAGGATGATCCCGACTTCCGACCTGGCGCGCTGTTCGCGGGTGATTTCCAGTCCGTCCTTTCCCGATAGGTTGATGTCAACGATCAGAAGGTCGGGGCTTTCCTGTGCCAGCACCTTTTCGACCGCCTCGGCGCCGGCACAGACGGTGACACGATAGCCGAACGTCTCCAGATACCCCGCCAGCGCCGTGCGCGTAACGGGATCATCCTCGATCACGACGATATGGGCCGGGCTGAAGGTCATGCGACTGAGTCCCGAAATGGGCAACACCGCCCTGTTAACATTCTGTAACATCTTTTTCCATCTCGTTCACTCAATCGGTCTGACACGTTCACATCTGGTCAATAGCCTTCCCTGTCAGGAAAGCTTTCGACTTTCCGGTGAAACAGCGGCGCCCGTCCGGGGTGCGCTCAACAGGGATCGAAAACCATGCAACGAAAGACCAGTTTGCTTCTTGGTGCGGCAGCAATGGCGCTTTGCGCTTCTGCCGCGCTGGCCCAGGATTCGTCCGATCCGATCGTCATCCCGATCCACAACTGGTCCAGCCAGATCGTGATGTCGAATGCGGTCGGCCAGATCTTCGAAGGGATGGGTAACTCTGTCGAATATGTCTCGACCGACAGCCAGGCCGTGTACGAGTCCGTGCGGCTTGGCGATGCAGCGCTTGAACTTGAAGTCTGGGAAGGGGCCTTCGGGGCATCTTTCCGGTCCGCACTGGAGAAGGGTGGCCTTCACGACGTGGCAACCCACGCTGCCGTCACCCGTGAAGACTGGTGGTATCCGATGTGGACGAAGGAGGCATGCCCCGGCCTGCCCGACTGGAATGCGCTGAACGAGTGTGCAGCCCTTTTTGCCACGCCCGAAACCGGCGACAAGGGTCGCTTCCTTGGCGGTCCGGTCGACTGGCTGAAGCATGACCAGGAGAAGGTCGATGCGCTGGGGATGAACTTCGTCGTGGTGAACGCGGGGTCTGCCGCCGCGCTGTGGGCCGAGATCGCTGCAGCCGAAAAGGACAAGAAGCCGATTGTCGTCTTCAACTGGACCCCCAACTTCGCCGAGGCCGTCTGGCCGGGTGAATTCGTGAACTTCCCCGAATGGGTGGAAGGCTGCGACAAAGACCCGGCGGTCGGCCCGATCCCCGACAAGACCTATGACTGCGGAAACCCGGCAAACGGCTACCTGAAGATCGCGGCCTGGGACGGGATGAAGGACAAGTGGCCCAAGGCCTATGCGACGCTGCAGAAGGTGAACTTCACCAATGCCCAGATCGCCGAGATGGCCAAGTTCGTCGACGTCGACGGGATGGAGCCCGAAGATGCCGCCGCCGCATGGCTGGCCGCAAATGAAGCCGTCTGGAAACCCTGGACCGAGTGATCCTTCGGGTCGCATAGGTCTGGCTTGAAAACTGCGCCACCCGGCCTGTCCGGGTGGTCCTCTTACCTTCGGAGAAGCCCGTGCCCGAACCCATGCCGAAGCCGGACCTGGTCATTTCCTGCCGCAATGTCTGGAAGGTATTTGGCGAGCATGCCGAACGCCTTGCCCCCCGACTGACGCCCCAGACAACCGTCGAGGAGTTGCGCGCCACCAATCATATCGCCGCGGTCCGCGATGTCTCGCTGGATATCCGCAAGGGCGAGATGCTGGTGGTCATGGGTCTTTCCGGATCGGGGAAATCCACGCTTGTCCGCTGCCTTGCGCGCTTGCTTGATGTGACGGCGGGCACGGTGACGGTCGAAGGCCGCGACATCGGGGCTTTCAGCGAAACCGAGCTGATCGAGTTGCGCCGCCGAAAGATGGGGATGGTGTTTCAGTCCTTCGGCCTGCTGCCGCACCGCACGGCGCTGGAAAATGTGGCCTTTCCGCTGGAAATGCGGGGCCAGGACCGCGCCTCGCGCATCGCCCGTGCGCGCGAGATGCTGGCGCTGGTGGGCCTTGGGGGACGCGAGGGGTATTTTCCGCGCGAATTGTCGGGCGGCCAGCAGCAGCGCGTCGGCATTGCCCGCAGTCTGGCTGTCGAGCCTGACATCTGGTTTCTGGACGGGCCCTTCTCGGCGCTTGACCCGCTGATCCGGCGCGAGATGCAGGACGAATTCCTGCGGCTGAAGGGGATGCTGGCCAAGACCATCGTCTTCATCACCCACGACTTCGACGAGGCCCTGCGTCTGGCCGACCGCATTGCGATCATGAAGGACGGCGCGGTGGAACAGATCGACACGCCCGAACGCATCGTCATGGCCCCGGCGACGCCCTACGTCGCCAAGTTCACCTCGGCGGTGGATCGCACACGGGTTGTGCATGCGGGCGCTCTGGCGGTTCCGGTTGGCGACCGAGCGGTTGAAGGCACGCCCTTGCCCGCGAATGAAACACTGCATGCCTTGGCCCGCCGGATCGTCGGTGACACCCGAGCCTTCATCCCGGTAGCCGGTGCCGATGGCCGCGTCTCGGGCCTGCTTGATCGTGGCGCAGCGGTCGACCTGCTTCTTGGTCCTGCAGCATGACGACGCGCTCGGCGCATGGACAGAATCGCCGGATCGCGGCGGCGCTGCTGCTTGCGGCCGCTCTTTTGACCCTGGGCCGAAACGTCCTTCCCGAAGCCCTAATCCGCCTGCCGGAGGCCCTGGTCGTTCCCTTCGCCGATTGGATCAACGCCGCCTTCAACTTCGCCCAGAACGACCTTGGCCTGATGGCCGTAACACGCGCCTTTTCGGACGTGGTGGAGTTCTGCCTCGATGTCACGGCGAACCTTCTATACGGAAAGTCGCGTTGGCCACGCCTTGGCCCGATCCCCTGGACCGTGATTGCCGCCACCGCCGCGATGGCTGGCTATGCGCTTGCCGGCTGGCGGCTTGCAGCGCTTTCGGGTGGCACCTTTGTCTGGATCGCCGTGATGGGCCAGTGGAAATGGGCGATGGAGACGCTGTCGGTCATCGTCGTCGCGGCGCCTCTGTCGGTGGCCATCGGTCTGGCGCTTGGCACGCTGGCGTGGCGATTAAGATTGGCCGAGCGCATCCTTAACCCGATCCTGAACATCGCGCAATCGCTGCCGCATTTCGCCTACATGATCCCGGTCGTCGTCTTCATCGGGGTCGGCCCGAAGGCCGGGGCCATCGTCACCATCATCTTCTCGGTCCCGCCCATGATCCGGATGACGCTGCTTGGCCTGCGCGCTGTCTCGCCCGAGATCATCGAAAGCGGCAAGATGAGCGGGACGACCCGGCTTCAGCTGATGACCCGTGTCCGACTGCCCGCCGCCCGGACCGAGATTCTGATCGGCGTCAATCAGGTGATCATGCAGAGCCTTGCCATGGTGGTGCTGGCCAGCTTCATCGGGATGCCGGGGCTGGGGCAGAAGCTCCTCCAGCTTCTGCAAGCGCTGAAGATCGGGCTGTCGGTGGAAATCGGGATCACCATCGTCCTTCTCGCCATCGTTCTCGACCGGCTCTCCAAGGCCTGGGCCATAAAGCAGCCCGAACATGTTGAGGCGGGCACGGGTTGGGCAAGCCGCCACCGGCTGTTGTTGATCTGGGTCGGACTTGTGGCCCTTGGCTTCGCCCTGGCCGCCATCCACCCCCATTTCGCCGAGGTTGAGCGTAATCAAGCGCTTAGCATGGCGGTTCCGGTCGATGCCGCCGTCGGTGCCTTCATCGACGTCATCTCTCCGGTCACCGACTGGCTGCGCTGGTTCCTGATCACCTGGGTCCTGATCCCCGTGCGCAACGCATTTCTCTGGCTGCCAACCTCGGCGGTGCTTCTGTTCCTTGCCGGCGTGGGTTGGCGGATCGGCGGCCCGAGGTCGGCGCTTGTTTGCCTGGCCTTCGCCGTGCCGATCGCGATGTCCGGCTGGTGGGACCGCGCCATGATCACGGTCTACACGGTCTTCGTTTCGGTCACGCTTGCGCTGATCATCGGCGTGCCGCTGGGCTTGATCGGGGCCGCTCGACCTCGGCGGGCCGAACGCTTTCTTCTGGTCTGCGACACTTTGCAGACCTTTCCCAGCTTCATCTATCTGATCCCGGTCGTGATGCTGTTCGGAGTCAACGATGTCGCGGTGATTGCCGCCGTCATGGTCTTCGCCACCGTTCCGATCATCCGCTACACCATCGAGGGTCTGCGGAACATTCCTCCGGAAATTATCGAATCCGCGCAGATGTCGGGGGCGAGTTCGGGGCAACTTGTGCGACATGTAAAGCTGCCGCTTGCAATGCCGACTCTGGTCGTGGGCGCAAACCAGTCGATCATGTTTGCCCTGTTCATGGTGATCATCGCTGCCTTCATCGGCACGCAGGATCTGGGTCAGGAGATGCAGCGGGCCTTGTCTTCAACCGATGTCGGCAAGGGTCTGGTGCTGGGCTTTGCGGTCGCCTTCATGGGGCTGCTGGCTGACCATCTCCTGCTGAAATGGGCGCATGGTCGCGACCAGCGTCTAAGCCGGGGTAGCGGCGACCAGTTGGGCAAGCACTGACTGGCGTCCGCTTTGGGCTGGGCAAGCATCCACCTTCTGCCTCGGCGAACCCTACCGGAACCCCGGCCCCACGGCAGGCGGCGAAATCCTCGATCATCTGGCGCTGCGCCTTCCGCCCGAGCCCATTTGCACCTTGCCAGGCCGTCGAGACCGGCGCGTATGCCAACAGCCGCCGTCCCGCCGCCATCACCGCCCCCATACACAACTGCCAAATGTTCGTTAGGCGGGTGTGTAAGGAACGAGTCGTTGCTTGCCCTGTGCTGACCCAGAAAGCCAGGCAGCGGACATACTACAATGAATGGCATTGATTTTCGTGGTGAGCCGGACAGGATTCGAACCTGTGACCCGCTGATTAAAAGTCAGCTGCTCTACCAACTGAGCTACCGGCCCCACGAAGCGGCTGATTAGGCAAGCCCGCACCGGGGGTCAAGGGCAAAAACGTGCGCCACTGGCGAATCCGGTCGGGCGGGCGTATATGCTGGGTCATGATAGACAGCCTGGGCGAGACCGGCTTGCGTTTCATGAAAATGCATGGCGCTGGCAATGACTTCGTGGTGATCGACTCGCGCGGGCGCGGGGCTCAGGTGACGTCTGGGCTGGCCAAGGCCCTGGGCGACCGGAACCGGGGTGTCGGCTTTGACCAGCTGGCCGAGATTACCGCGACCAAGGATGCCGATTTCGGGCTGGTGTTCTGGAACAGCGACGGATCGCAGGCCGGGGCTTGTGGCAATGCAACCCGCTGCGTGTCGGACTATGTCATGCAGGGACTCGGGGTCGACAAGGTCTCGCTGGTCACGGCGCGGGGGGCGCTGTTTGCCCAGCGGGCCGACGATGGTCGCGTCTGGGTCAACATGGGCCAGCCGCAGCTGGATTGGCAAAGCATCCCGCTTGCACACGCCGTTGACCCGCTACACCTGCCGCTTTCAGGCGACCCGGCGGGTGTTGGCATGGGCAACCCGCATTGTGTCCACTTCGTCCAGGATGCCGAGGCCGTGGACCTTGCCACTCTCGGTCCGCAGATCGAACGCGATCCCCTCTTCCCCGAGCGGACCAATGTCGAGTTCGCCTCGCTGATCTCGCCCTGCCGGATCCGGATGCGGGTCTGGGAACGCGGAACCGGGATCACGCTGGCCTGTGGCTCGGGCGCTTGCGCCACCGCAATTGCGGCGCATTTGCGCGGGATGACCGGCCGCCGCGCCGCGCTGGAGGTCGATGGCGGGGTGCTGGAGGTCGACTGGCGCGACGATGGCGTCTGGCTGACCGGTCCGGTGGCGCAGGTCTTTGACGGGGTGCTGTCGCCCGAGTATCTCGCGGCCCACCGATGAACGCTCCGGTCTTCGCCACTCTGGGCTGCCGTCTCAACGCCTATGAGACGGAGGCGATGAAAGAGCTAGCAGCGGCGGCGGGGCTGTCGGGTGCTGTGGTCGTCAACACCTGCGCTGTGACGGGCGAGGCGGTGCGCAAGGCCAAGCAGGAAATCCGGCGGCTTGCCCGCGAGAACCCGGGTGCCGCGATCATCGTCACCGGCTGCGCGGCGCAGACCGAGCCCGAGACCTTTGCGGCCATGCCCGAAGTTGCGCGGGTGGTGGGGAACCATGAGAAGATGCAGGCCGAGACCTGGAAGGGCATCGCGGCGCCGGACCTGATCGGGGCGACCGAGAAGGTGCAGGTCGACGACATCATGTCTGTCCGCGAGACGGCGGGGCATCTGATCGACGGTTTCGGGCGGCACCGGGCCTATGTCCAGGTCCAGAACGGCTGCGACCACCGCTGCACGTTTTGCATCATTCCGTTCGGCCGGGGCAACTCGCGGTCGGTTCCGGCGGGGGTGGTGGTCGAGCAGATCAACCGGCTGGTGGATCGGGGCTTCAACGAGGTGGTGCTGACCGGGGTCGACTTGACGTCATGGGGCGCCGACCTGCCGGGGGAGCCTAGGCTGGGCGATCTGGTGCGGCGGATATTGAAGCTGACGTCCGTGCCGCGGCTGCGGATTTCGTCGATCGACAGCATCGAGGCCGATCCGGCGCTGATCGAGGCGATTGCGACGGAGGCTCGGTTGATGCCGCATCTGCACCTGTCGTTGCAGGCGGGGGACGATCTGATTCTGAAACGGATGAAGCGGCGGCATCTGCGGGACGATGCAATCCGGTTCTGTGCCGAGGTCAAGGCCTCGCGGCCCGGGATGGTCTTTGGGGCCGACGTCATCGCAGGCTTCCCAACCGAGACCGAGGCGATGTTTCAGCGGTCGCTCGATCTGGTCCAGGACTGCGGGCTGACGTTCCTGCATGTCTTCCCGTTCAGCCCCCGCAAGGGGACCCCGGCGGCGCGGATGCCGCAGGTTCGGGGGCCGGAGATCAAGGAACGGGCTGCGCGGTTGCGGGCCTTGGGCGACCGG
>JBGSVS010000112.1:0-4809 GCA_041752895.1 Tabrizicola sp. | reverse complement strand
GCGCTTCCAGCCGGGCGGTGAGGTCGGCCATGCGCAGGCCAAGGTCCCGGGCGAGGTCGCCGTAAGTGACGGTCTCGCCCGCAGCCGCGAGGGCTGCGAGCTTGGTCTCAAGCGGTGTCACTCAGCCTCGTCGCCCTGGTCAGCCACACGGGCGACCGAGACGACTTCCTCGTCCGCTCCGACGGCGAAGACCTTGACGCCGCCCGCGGAACGCGACCGGAAGCTGACCTGTTCGACCGGGGTGCGGATCGACTGGCCAGTGGAGGTGGCGAGCATGATCTGGTCGGAGAGGTCGACAGGGAAGGAGGCGATGATACGACCGCCGCGTGGGCCGGGCGAGATGGCCTTTACGCCCATGCCGCCACGGCCGCGCACGGGATAGTCGTGCGAGGAGGAGAGCTTGCCCGAGCCGCCTTTGGTGACAGTGAGGATCAGGTCCTCGGCCGCCGACATCTCGGCATAGCGTTCGGGGCTAAGTTGCCCGGCTGCAACGATTTCTTCGTCGTCGTCGGCCTCATCCTCGGTGATCCCGGCCATCAGGCGGCGCTGCTTGAGATAGGCTTCGCGTTCCTCGGGCGTGGCCTCGAAGTGGCGGATGATCGACATCGAGACGACGTGGTCGCCCGTCGCCAGACGGATGCCACGGACGCCGGTTGAGCCGCGGGATTTGAAGACGCGAATTTCGGTGGTGGAGAAGCGGATAGCGCGGCCGGCTTCGGTGACGAGCATGATGTCGTCCTGGTCGTCGGCGATGGCGGCGTTCACCAGGGTGATGCCCTCGGGCAGGTTCATCGCGATCTTGCCGTTGCGCTTGACGTTGGTGAAGTCACTAAGGTCGTTCTGGCGGACGTCGCCGTCCGAGGTCGCAAAGACGATCTGCAGGTTGCCCCAGTCTTCCTCTGGCACATCAACGGGCATCAGGGCAGCGATGGAGATGCCGTTCTGGATCGGCAGGATGTTGACCAGGGCCTTGCCCTTTGCGGTGCGACCCGCCAGCGGCAAACGCCAGGTCTTCAGCTTGTAGACCATGCCGTCGGTTGTGAAGAACAGCAGCCAAGTATGTGTATTTGCGACGAAAAGCGTGGTGACCACGTCGTCGTCCTTGGTCTGCATCGACGACAGGCCCTTGCCGCCCCGGTTCTGGGCGCGGAATTCGGCGAGCGGGGTGCGCTTGATGTAGCCGCCCGAGGTGATGGTCACGACCATATCCTCACGCTCGATGAGGTCCTCGTCCTCCATGTCGCCGGACCAGTCGGTGATTTCGGTGCGGCGGGGGACGGCGAAGAGGGCTTTGACCTCACGGAGTTCGTCCGAAATGATCGACATGATGCGGTCGCGGGAGCCGAGGATGTCGAGGTAATCCTTGATCTTGGCGGCCAGTTCCTCAAGCTCGTTGGTGATGGTCTTCACGCCCAGCTGGGTCAGGCGCTGCAGTTGCAGGTCCAGGATCGCACGGGCCTGGACTTCGGACAGGTTGTAGGTCCCGTCGTCATTGATCGGATGTGACGGGTCGTCGATCAGGCGTATATACGGCGCGATTTCATGGGCGGGCCAACGCCGTGTCATCAGTTGCTCGCGGGCTTCTGCCGGGGTGGCAGAGGCGCGGATGGTGGCGACGACCTCGTCCACGTTCGACACGGCGACGGCCAGGCCGCAGAGAACATGGCTGCGTTCGCGGGCTTTGCGAAGCTCATAGGCGGTGCGGCGTGCAACAACTTCCTCGCGGAAGGTGATGAAATAGCTTAGGAAATCGCGAAGGGTCAGCTGTTCTGGCCTACCGCCGTTCAAGGCCAGCATGTTGCAGCCGAAGCTGACCTGCATGGTCGAGAAGCGGAACAGCTGGTTCAGCACCACGTCCGGCGTCGCGTCACGTTTCAGCTCGATCACCACGCGGACGCCGATCCGGTCGGATTCGTCGGCGATCCCGGCGATGCCTTCGACCCGCTTTTCGCGGACCAATTCGGCGATCTTCTCGATCATCGTCGCCTTGTTGACCTGATAGGGGATCTCGTCGATGACGATGGCCCAGCGGTCCTTGCGCACTTCCTCGATATGGGTCTTGGAGCGGATGATGACCGAGCCGCGGCCTTCGAGATACGCCTTGCGCGCGCCGGAACGGCCGAGGATCTGGCCGCCCGTCGGGAAGTCAGGGGCGGGGATGATCTCCATCAGCTGTTCCATGCTGATGTCGGGGTTTTCGATCAATGCGAGCGTTCCATCGATCACCTCGCCCAGATTGTGCGGCGGGATGTTCGTGGCCATGCCGACCGCGATGCCGCCAGCGCCGTTGACCAGCATGTTCGGAAAGCGGGCGGGGAGGACGGTCGGTTCCTTGTCCTTGCCGTCGTAGTTGTCCTGAAAGTCGACGGTTTCCTTGTCGATGTCCGACAGAAGGAAGGCGGCGGGCTTGTCCATCCGCACTTCGGTGTAGCGCATGGCCGCGGCATTATCGCCGTCCATCGAGCCAAAGTTGCCCTGACCGTCCAGCAGCGGCAGCGACATCGAGAAGGGCTGCGCCATCCGCACCAGCGCGTCGTAAATCGCACTATCGCCGTGCGGGTGGTATTTCCCCATCGTGTCGCCGACCGGGCGGGCCGACTTGCGATAGGACTTATCGTGCGTGTTGCCGCTTTCGTGCATCGCGAACAGGATGCGGCGGTGGACCGGTTTCAGCCCGTCGCGCAGGTCCGGAATCGCCCGGGAAACGATCACGCTCATCGCGTAATCGAGGTAGGCGGTCTTCATTTCGGCCGCGATATCGACCTGGGGGCCGTGCCAGCTGGGGCGCTCCGGGCTTTGTTCTTTGTTATCAGTGTCTTCCGGAGTATCGGCCATCAGCGCGGGCGCCTTCCTTGCGGGATCAAGATGTAGCAGGCGAAAGGATACACCATCCTAGCTATGGGGTGCAATGCCGGGGATCATGAGGCTGGCAGCCGCCGGGCAAGAGTGCCAACATACTGTTTTAATTGTTTTTTAGCTGGGGGCTGTCATGATTCCGTCATGGACCTTGAAAGGAGGAAAAGCATGGTCGGACGCGAGACGGAACTGATGCTGAAGGGTTACGGGCTGACAACGGCCGAATTCTACTACCGGATGCCGGACTATCGCAGCGTGCTGAACAGCTACATCTGGCAGGAATACGACCTGGCCCCGGACTATCCGCAGCTCTTCAAGTTCATCGAGTTCTGGCAGGAAAAGATCGAAGGACCGCTGCATTCGGTCCGCTTCACGCACCGGAAACTGATCGCTCCGGGTGAGTGGCGGAACGTCGTCGGTGAGTTCAAGCTGCACTGACCGAAGGCCGGATCAAGCCCGGTTGCACGGTCGGAGACGCGGGTCGGTCGAGTGATCCCGGACGGGTCTGTTGCGCTTGTTGATCCGGCTGCCTGGTGAAACAGTGTGTCGCCATCGGGCTGACTGTTTCACCATCCGCAAAGTTTGTGCGCGCCTTGCTACTCTACCGGAGACAATCATGGTTAACGCTGGATCATTGTGTATTCTGTAGATACATCGGTATATGCGTAGTGTATATACCTATACCAGATCAAGGAATTCTGGTCGCCTTGATGCCTAAATATGGACAGTTGTCGTCACTTCGACCGGGTAGGACGGTCGAACACTTTCTTGCCCATCAGAGACCCCACAAGGTCGACCATCAGCCGCGCCGTCATGCCGCGATCATCGAGGAATGGGTTGAGTTCCACGAGGTCAAGTGAAGTGACAAGACCGGATTCGTGCAGAAGCTCCATCACCAGATGTGCCTCGCGGAAGGTGGTGCCGCCGGGGACCGTGGTGCCGACGGCGGGGGCGATGGAGGGGTCGAGGAAGTCGACGTCGAGGGAGACGTGGAGCATCCCGCCCTCACGCCGGACAAGATCGAGAAACTCACGCAAGGGGGCGACGAGGCCGCGTTCGTCGATCACCCGCATATCGTTGATGGCGATGTCGCGTTCCAGCATCGCGGCCTGTTCGGCGGGGTCAACCGAGCGGATGCCGAACATGCAGATCCGGTGCGCGGGCACGGGGGCGGGGAAGGGCGGGAAGGCGTCGAACCCGTCGCGCCCGGCGATATAGGCGAGGGGGGTGCCGTGCAGGTTCCCGGAGGTAGTGGTGAGCGGCGTGTGGAAATCGGAATGCGCGTCGAGCCAAAGGAGGAACAGGGGGCGGTCCTGGCGCGCGGCAAAAGCGGCGGCCCCGGCGGCAGAACCCAGGGCGAGGGAATGGTCGCCGCCCATGATGATCGGAAAGCCGCCCTGCGACAGGGCATCATCGACGCGGTCCATCAGAAGCTCGGCCCAGGCGACGGTTTCGGCTAGATCGTGCACGACAGGATTGGGGCAGGAGACTTCGGGGAGCTCGGAAAGAGCCAGGTCACCCCAGTCCTCGACCCCGTGGCCTTCGGAGGAAACCTCGCGGGCGATCCCCGCAACGCGGTAGGCTGCGGGGCCCATGAGGCAGCCGGGGCGTTTCTGTCCGGTATCGATGGGCGCGCCGATCAGGATGGTCTTGGGCATGGGGGTCCTCCGTGTTTGTCGGGTGTAGCGGGGCGGGCCGCAAGGTGGCAACCGGCAATTCGGCGGGATCGGCGGGTGACGGTCGGCAATCTGCCGGATGGGCGCGGCGGAAGGGCGCAGGGGTTTCCCCGGACGCGTGCTGCGCCTATCATGGGGAAAGCAGGAGAGCAGGCCATGATCGTCGAGCTTGGACATTTCGCGCTGATCCTGGCGCTTATGGTGGCGCTGGTGCAGGCCACGCTGCCCATGTGGGGGGCGCAGACGGGCGACGCGCGGCTGATGGCGCTGGCGGGCC
>JBGSVS010000111.1:0-8613 GCA_041752895.1 Tabrizicola sp. | reverse complement strand
GGCTTTGCGGTTGTCGCGTCCGAGGTCCGGGCGCTGGCGCAACGGGCCTCGGATTCGGCGCGCGAAATCGGCCAGCTGATCGGTGAGTCGGGCCAGCATGTCCGCGACGGTGTGGTCGCGATGCGGGAAAGCGGCAATGTGGTGGCTTCGATCACCCAGTCGGTCAGTGCGATATCGGACAGCGTGGCCGACATTGCGACCTCGGCCACCAGACAGGAACAAAGCATCCGCGAGGTCAACTCCTCGGTGCGTGACCTTGACGGTGCGACCCAGCGAAATGCCGCCATGTTCGAGGAAACGCTGGCCGCAACCGTTTCCCTGTCGCAGTCGATCGAAGAGCTGAACCACCTGGTGTCACGTTTCACCGGCTGGCAGGCCGGGATGAAGGACATCACCCCGACCGACACCCTTCTGCGGATGCGGGCTGCGTCCTGATGCGGTGCCGCCCACGGGGCGGCACCGCTGTCATCCGAAAGCAAACCCGACGTGCGCGCCGTTTTGTCAGCCCAACCATGTGGCAATCCGACATTGCTGTCCCGGGGCTCCGGTCCCGGACCGGGAAAGTCTTGCCAAATCGCTAACGCCCACAGTCAACCCACTGACTCCAAAGCCTAAACCAAAGCCGTCCAGCGTGGACGCCCTATCCGTTCTTCAGCCGCCAGTCCGGCGCAGCCGACCCGTCGCGGACAAGCCGCCCGTTCGGCAGGTCGTTTTCCTCAAGCTTGGCCACGATCTCGGCCTCGGACAGGCCCAGCCGCTCCCACCGTCCCCGGAGCCGGGCGCGCAGGGCATGTTCGGGCACCTCCACCAGCACGCTTGCATCGAACAGAGGCCGCAGCCTGTCCCACGGCGCCTGGTCAAGAAGCAGCCAGTTCCCCTCGACCACAATGACCCCGACACTCGCCGGGATCACCCGCGCGCCCGCCCGCGCAATCTCGATCTTGCGGTCGAACACCGGGACGAAGACCTCGGCCTCGTCCCTGGCCCGCAACCGCTTCAGCGTGTGGAACAACCCACCCACGTCAAAGGTATGCGGCGCCCCCTTCCGCGGACGCAAGCCTGCGGGCACCAGATGCAGGTCGTCATAGTGGAACCCGTCCATCGGCAACACCGCCGCAAGCCCCGCGCGCCTCCCGTTCAGCTTGCCGACGAGCTTGTCGGCAAGCGTCGACTTCCCCGATCCCGGGGCGCCTGCGATGGCGACGATCACCCGATCCCCACTCGCCGTTCGGGCCTCCAGAAGGTCGGCAATCTGTGTCAGCTCGACAGGGTCCGCCATGATGTCTCCCCCGGTTTTACATCACCATGCAGCGGTCATCGGCCCCGGCGCAAGACCGTATGACAGGGTCTGCACCGTCCGCTTCCGCCGCATCGTTGCCGCGTGGTCTTCACACCGCACGCCAGGCAGGGGCCGGTCCAAAGCTAAAGGCAGAGCGGCGGTCATCGCGCAGCGACACACCTTTAGAAATGGTAAACGCCCACGGGCAAGCACTTGTCATCGCTCAGTAATCCGGAAATGTCCACCGTGGACACACCGCCCTAGAATGGCACGTCGTCGACCTGATCGGGCACCTGATCCGCCGGGATCACCCAGCGCGCGACAACCTTTTTCGCCCCGGCATGATCGAACTCGACGTCCAGCTTGTCGCCCTCGATCCCCATGATCTCGCCATAGCCGAACTTCTGGTGGAAGACCCGGTCCCCGACCACGTAAGGCGAGACTGCCTCCAGATCGATCACCACATTCCGGGCCTCGGCCGGCTGCCGCATCGCCCTGGTGGCCGAGTTTTCCTGCATCCGCCGCCAACCGGGAGAGTTGTAGACATCCGCCTTCGAAACCCGGTCCTCGATGCCTGACCCGAACCCGACCGACGCCGCCGCCCCGAAGCCCCCGCCGTAAAGACCAGGCGCGGTCAGCACCTCGACATGGTCCGCCGGCAGCTCATCAATGAACCGGCTGGGAAGCTGCGACTGCCATTGTCCGTAGACCCGCCGATTGCTGGCAAAGCTGATCGTGCAGACCTCCTCGGCCCGGGTGATCCCGACATAGGCGAGCCGCCGCTCCTCTTCCAACCCCTTCAGCCCGGACTCGTCCATGCTGCGCTGGCTGGGGAAGAGGCCATCCTCCCACCCCGGCAGGAACACGACCGGAAACTCCAGCCCCTTGGCGGCGTGAAGAGTCATGATCGTGACCTTTTCCTCGGCCCCCTCCGTCTCGTTGTCCATGATGAGGGAGACGTGTTCCAGGAAGCCCTGCAGGTTGTCGAACTGCTCCAGCGCCTTGATCAGTTCCTTGAGGTTGTCGAGCCGCCCCGGAGCCTCGGGCGTCTTGTCATTCTGCCACATCTCGGTGTAGCCGGATTCCTCCAGGATCGTTTCGGCCAGGCGGATATGGTCGTATTCCGGGTGATGCGTGGCGATATGCCAGCGGTCCACCCCGTCGACAAAGGTCCGCAACTGCGAGGCCCCCTTGCCGCCGATCACCCCCTTCGCCACCGCCTCGCGTGCGCCGTCCAGAAGCGACACCCCCGCCCCCCGCGCAAGCTGGTTGATCTTCGACTGCGCCGTGTCGCCAAGGCCGCGCTTTGGCAGGTTCACCACCCGCTCGAACGCGAGATCATCCTCGGGTGACACCGCCAGACGGAAATAAGCCATCGCATCGCGGATTTCCTGGCGTTCATAGAACCTCGGGCCGCCGATCACGCGGTAGGGAAGACCGATGGTCAGGAACCGATCCTCGAAGGCCCGCATCTGGTGGCTGGCGCGGACGAGAATCGCCTGGTGATTCAGGTCAACGGGGTCACTGCCACGGGTGCCACGCTGAATGGCCTCGATCTCTTCGCCGATCCAGCGCGCCTCTTCCTCGCCGTCCCAGTGGCCGATGAGGCGGACCTTCTCGCCCAACTCCCCGGCCGTCCACAACGTCTTGCCCAAGCGGCCCGCGTTCTTTGCAATGATCCCGCTGGCGGCGGCAAGGATATGGCCGGTTGAGCGATAGTTCTGCTCCAGCCGGATCACCTGCGCGCCCGGAAAATCCTTCTCGAACCGGAGGATATTGCCGACCTCGGCGCCCCTCCAGCCGTAGATCGACTGGTCGTCATCACCCACACAACAGATGTTCTTGTGCGCCTGTGCCAGCAGCCGCAGCCAGAGATACTGGCAAACGTTGGTGTCCTGGTATTCGTCGACGAGGATATATCGGAACCAGCGCTGGAATTGCTGCAGCACGTCCGGGTGGGTCTGGAAGATCGTGACGCAATGCAGCAGGAGGTCGCCGAAGTCGGTGGCGTTCAGGGTTTTCAGGCGGTCCTGATAGGCCTCGTAAAGCTCGGTCCCCCGGTTGTTGTAGGCCCCGGCGTCGGAGGAGGGCACGCGGTCGGGCGTCAACGCCCGGTTCTTCCAGCCGTCGATCTGGCTGGCCAGCAGGCGCGCGGGCCAGCGCTGTTCGTCGATGTTTGCTGCAAGGATCAGCTGCTTCAAGAGACGGATCTGGTCGTCAGTGTCGAGGATGGTGAAATTGGGTTTCAGGCCGACAAGCTCGGCGTGGCGGCGGAGAATCTTGACCGAAAGCGAGTGGAACGTGCCCATCCAGGGCATCCCCTCGGCCACTTCGCCCAGAAGGCGCCCTACCCGCTCTTTCATCTCGCGCGCGGCCTTGTTGGTGAAGGTGACGGCAAGGATTTCATTCGGCCGGACCTGACGCTGGCGCATCAGATGCACCACCCGCGCGATCAACGCCTTGGTCTTTCCCGTTCCAGCGCCCGCCAGCATCAGGACCGGGCCGTCCAGCGCCTCGACCGCGGCCCGCTGCGCCGGGTTCAGGTCCTCTAGATATGGCGCACCCCGCGCCGCCATCGCGCGCTGCGACAGCGGCAGGGGGGCTGCGGCGGCCGCAAAGGCCTCATCTTCATCCCACTGGGTCATGGGACCCAGTATAGCCGGATCGGCGTCCGGGAAAAGGCCCTGTGTTCCGGGAATGTTCGGTCTCGTGCAACCGCTTTCAGTGCACCCTTGTATACTGTCGCATTTCTGTCGGGAAACGGCGGTATTCCCTCTTGCGCTGCACTGCGGCGTCCCTAAGGTGCTTCAGTCTTGCCGCGCCTTGAGGAGCCCCGCCGATGCCCGAGTTCAAGAAGATCCTGGTTGCCAACCGCGGCGAGATCGCGATCCGCGTGATGCGGGCGGCGAACGAAATGGGCAAGAAAACCGTCGCGGTCTATGCCGAAGAGGACAAGCTGTCGCTCCACCGCTTCAAGGCCGATGAGGCCTACCGGATCGGCGAAGGGATGACCCCCGTGGGCGCCTATCTGTCGATCCCCGAGATCATCCGGGTCGCGCGGATGGCGGGGGCGGACGCGATCCATCCGGGCTATGGTCTGCTGTCCGAGAACCCGGATTTCGTCGATGCCTGCGATCAGGCCGGGATCACCTTCATCGGACCACGGGCTGAGACGATGCGGGCGCTTGGTGACAAGGCCAGCGCGCGCCGCGTGGCGATGGAAGCGGGTGTGCCCGTCATCCCGGCGACCGAAGTCCTGGGCGAGGATATGGCGCTGATCAAGAAGCAGGCCAAGGAGGTCGGCTATCCGCTGATGCTCAAGGCCTCCTGGGGCGGCGGCGGGCGCGGGATGCGGCCGATCCTGAACGAGGAGGAGCTGGAGGGGAAGGTCCGCGAGGGTCGGCGCGAGGCGGAGGCGGCTTTCGGCAACGGCGAGGGCTATCTGGAAAAGATGATCCTCCGCGCCCGGCACGTCGAGGTGCAGATCCTTGGCGACAAGCAGGGCAACTGCTGGCACCTGTGGGAACGCGACTGCACCGTCCAGCACCGCAACCAGAAGGTCGTCGAGCGCGCGCCGGCCCCGTATCTGACGCAAGCCCAGCGCGAAGACGTCTGCGAGATGGCCAAGCGCATCTGCGCCTTCGTCAATTACGAATGCGCGGGAACGGTCGAGTTCCTGATGGATATGGACAGCGAAAAGTTCTACTTCATCGAGGTGAACCCCCGGGTGCAGGTCGAACACACCGTCACCGAGGAAGTCACAGGGATCGACATCGTTCAGGCCCAGATCCTGATCGAGGAAGGCAAAAGCCTGCCTGAAGCGACGGGGGTGCCGTCACAGGCCGACGTCAAGCTGAGCGGTCATGCCGTGCAGTGCCGGGTGACGACGGAAGATCCGCTGAACAACTTCATCCCGGACTATGGCCGCCTGACGGCTTACCGGAGCGCCACCGGCAATGGCATCCGTCTGGACGGCGGCACGGCCTATGCGGGCTCGGTCATCACCCGCTATTACGACTCGCTGCTGGTCAAGGTCACGGCCCATGCCCAGACGCCCGAAAAGGCCATCGCCCGGATGGACCGCGCGCTGCGGGAATTCCGCATCCGGGGGGTGGCGACGAACATCGAGTTCGTCATCAACCTTCTGAAGCACAAGACCTTCCTGAACGACACCTACACGACCAAGTTCATCGACACGACGCCCGAACTTTTCGCCTTCAAGAAGCGGCGCGACCGGGCGACGAAGATCCTGCTCTACATCGCCGACATCACCGTGAACGGGCATCCGGAGACAGCGGGCCGCCCAAAGCCCCCGGCCGAGGCGAAGGCGCCAAAGCCGCCCGCCGCAAAGGCCGATCCGGCGATGGGGACGCGGAACCTGCTGGAGCAGAAGGGGCCGAAGGCGGTCGCCGACTGGATGAAGGAACAGAAGAAGGTCCTGCTGACCGACACCACGATGCGCGACGGGCACCAGTCGCTGCTGGCCACCCGGATGCGGTCGATCGACATGATCAAGGTCGCCCCCGCCTATGCCGCGAACCTGCCGCAGTTGTTCTCCGTCGAATGCTGGGGCGGTGCGACCTTCGACGTCGCCTACCGCTTCCTGCAAGAATGCCCTTGGCAGCGCCTGCGCGACCTGCGGGCCCGGATGCCCAACCTGATGACGCAGATGCTGCTCCGCGCTTCGAACGGGGTCGGCTATACGAACTACCCAGACAACGTCGTGCAGTCCTTTGTGGCGCGCGCCGCCAAGACCGGCGTCGATGTGTTCCGCGTCTTCGACAGCCTGAACTGGGTGGAAAACATGCGCGTCGCGATGGACGCGGTGATCGAGGCGAACAAGGTCTGCGAGGGGACGATCTGCTATACCGGCGATCTTCTGGACCCGGCCCGGTCGAAGTATGACCTGAAGTACTACGTTGACCGCGCCAAGGAGTTGAAATCCGCCGGCGCGCATGTCCTTGGCCTGAAGGACATGGCGGGCCTCCTGAAGCCTGCAGCGGCCCGCATCCTGATCAAGACGCTGAAGCAAGAGATTGGCCTGCCGATCCACTTCCACACCCATGACACCAGCGGAGCGGCGGCGGCGACCGTGCTGGCGGCCTGCGATGCGGGCGTCGATGCAGTGGACGCCGCGATGGATGCATTCAGCGGCGGGACCTCGCAGCCTTGCCTTGGGTCCATCGTCGAAGCGCTGCGCAATACCGACCGGGACACCGGCCTCGACATTGCGGCGATCCGGCAGATTTCGGACTATTGGGAAGGCGTGCGCAAGCAGTATGCAGCGTTCGAATCCGGCATCCCTGCCCCCGCCTCCGAGGTTTACTTGCACGAAATGCCCGGGGGTCAGTTCACCAACCTGAAGGCTCAGGCCCGGTCGATGGGGCTGGAGGAACGCTGGCACGAGGTCGCGCAGGCCTATGCCGATGCCAACCAGATGTTCGGCGACATCGTCAAGGTCACCCCGTCCTCCAAAGTCGTGGGCGATATGGCGCTGATGATGGTGGCACAGGGCCTGACCCGCGCGCAGGTCGAAGACCCGGCGGTTGACGTGGCCTTCCCCGACTCGGTCGCGGACATGCTGAAGGGCAACCTTGGACAGCCACATGGTGGCTGGCCGGGGGGCATCCTGAAGAAGGTGCTGAAGGGCGAAGCACCCCTGACCGACCGCCCCGGCAAGACCCTGCCCCCGGTCGATCTGGAGGCGGTGCGCAAATCGGTCTCGGCCGAAATGAACGGGATTACCGTCGATGACGAGGACCTGAACGGATATCTCATGTATCCCAAGGTCTTTCTCGACTACATGGGCCGCCACAAGACCTATGGCCCGGTCCGCACTCTGCCGACGCCCGTGTTCTTCTACGGCATGCAGCCCGGGGACGAGGTCTCGTTGGAAATCGACCCCGGCAAGACGCTGGAGATCCGGCTGCAGGCCGTGGGCGAAACGACCGAGGATGGCGAAGTGAAGGTCTTCTTCGAACTGAACGGCCAGCCGCGGGTCATCCGCGTGCCGAACCGGGCAATCAAGGCGAAGACGGCCGCCAAGCCCAAGGCGATGGATGGCAACCCCGCCCATATCGGCGCTCCGATGCCGGGGGCGGTGGCCTCCATCGCGGTGACGGTGGGGCAGAAGGTGCGCGCCGGCGACCTCCTCCTCAACATCGAGGCGATGAAGATGGAGACGGGCCTGCACTGCGACCGCGAGGCCACGGTCAAGGCGATCCACGTCCACCCGGGCAGCCAGATCGAGGCAAAGGACCTGCTGATCGAGCTGGAATGACAGCGTAAGGTGGGGAGCGTTCCCCACCCTGTTTTTGCTTCAGATCAGACGCGGTCGAAGAACTTGTTCACTTCGTCCTGGGCTTCTTCCTTGGTCTTGCCGTAGCGTTCCTGGATCTTGCCGGCCAGCTTGTCCTTGTGACCCTCGGCGATGTCGAGATCATCGTCGGTAAGCTTGCCCCAGGCGATCTTGGCCTCGCCCTTGATCTGCTTCCATTTGCCGGCGATCTGATCGGTGTTCATGTCGTTCCTCCTTAACTGGTACGGCGGTGTGGCGCCGCTTCATGCAGGATTAACGCCGACGGCCCGCTTTGGTTCCTCACCGGCTTGACGGCAGCCGGTCCACCGCATCGGTCAAGACATTGCAGGCAACGCGGTATCCACCCGTCGCGAAGCACCCTGTTCAATCGACGTCCCGATCCCTGTCACGCAGCCCGCTTCGACCCTTGCGCGCGCATACCGTTCTGCAAATGGGATCGACCTTCTAGCGGTGCCGCGCTGACCGCCTGATGGATCAGATTTTTCAGGCTGAACTGGATTTTCCGGGCTGGGCGCAGTTTTCCGGGATTGTGCGAGAATTTTTCGCGTCCGGTCACTTTACCCCTTGCGGCCTACCGCGCCACTTTATAAATCCTCGCTCGTCCAGACGGTGCGGGCGTAGCTCAGGGGTAGAGCATAACCTTGCCAAGGTTAGGGTCGTGAGTTCGAATCTCATCGCCCGCTCCAGTTTGGTCAAGCAATATCAAGGCTTTAAGAAGTGCCCTCCGGGGCGCTTTTTGCTTAGATTGTGTACCTAGGCCGCTGATCCAAGCAAAATCCAAGCAACTGGAAGAAAGTCGTGGCGTAGACTCGGCGGCAAATTTCGTTGTCATATCAGTGTCTGGCCAGGCGGGATGGGTCGCTCGCAGAAAACTGCATGCCCTGCACCGGACGACGCGTGACAAGAAAACGGGATCCGTCGCTTCTCTTTGAGCAGGTTGGCAAATTCGGGATGTGATGGGTGTTTGCGAGTTTGGCTGCGTCGCGCGGTGACTCGAGCGACAGCACCCTGATGC
>JBGSVS010000110.1:0-12967 GCA_041752895.1 Tabrizicola sp. | reverse complement strand
GATCTTCGTCGGGGTCGGCGTGACCTACGGATCGGGCTGCACGTCCGGGCATGGCGTCTGCGGCCTGGCCCGCCTGTCGCCGCGGTCGCTCGTCGCAACGCTTGTCTTCATGGCTACGACCTTTGCCACTGTCACCCTGATCTGCCACGGCTTTGGAGGTTGATTGCCATGAACCGCATCCTTTCCGCCCTCGTCGCTGGTCTGATCTTCGGGCTTGGTATTGCCATCTCCGGCATGGGCAACCCCGCCAAGGTGCTGAATTTCTTTGATCCCTTCGGAACCTGGGACCCAAGCCTTGCGTTCGTGATGGGCGGCGCGCTGATCGTGACCGCGATCGGCTATCGTCTTACTTTCGGCCGCAGTCAGGCACCGCTTTTCGATACGAAGTTTCACCTGCCGACTGCCCGCATCATCGACGCAAAGCTGATCGGCGGATCGGCCGTGTTCGGCATCGGTTGGGGCATATCCGGGTTCTGCCCCGGCGGGGCAATCCCGGCGCTCGGCTTCGCGCCGTGGCCGACCGCATTGTTCCTGATCTCGATGGGGGGCGGCATCCTGCTTGCCCGCTGGCTGCAAGCCCTGCCCCGTCGCCAAACCGCCTGAGCCCCTCTGGAGGACACACCCATGACCACCTTTGCCCCGATCCCGCATCCCGTCGACCTTTCGGTCAAGCCCGAGGTCACGGCCTTCTTCGACGAACCCACAAACACCGTGACCTATGTCGTGCGCGATCCGGCCAGCACATCCTGCGCCGTGATCGACAGCGTTATGGACATCGACTATGCCGCAGGCCGGATCACCTATGCCTCAGCCGACGCGGTGATCGACTTCATTCGCAAGAACGGCCTGACCCTCGAATGGCTGATCGAGACGCATGTCCATGCCGACCACCTGTCTGGCGCGCCCTACATCCAGGGCAAGCTTGGCGGCAAGATCGGCATTGGCGAGAATATCACCGTCGTGCAGGACACTTTCGGCAAGGTGTTCAACGAGGGCACCGAGTTTCAGCGTGACGGGTCGCAGTTCGATCGGCTGTTCAAGGATGGGGATACCTATCAGATCGGCACCATGACGGCCTTTGCGATGCATACGCCTGGCCATACTCCAGCCTGCATGACGCATGTGGTGGGCGACGCGGCTTTTGTGGGCGATACGCTGTTCATGCCCGACGGCGGCTCGGCCCGCGCCGATTTCCCCGGCGGTGATGCGCGCACGCTTTATCGCTCGACAAAGCGGGTCCTGTCCTTGCCGGACGACGAACGGCTGTTCATGTGCCACGACTACGGCCCGAATGGGCGCGAGATCCGCTGGGAAACCACGGTGGCCGAACAGAAGGCCCACAACATCCACCTAAAGGATGGCATCACCGAGGATGAGTTCGTGAAAATCCGTGAGGCCCGTGACGCCACGCTGGCCATGCCAAAGCTGATCATTCCGTCGCTGCAGGTCAACATGCGCGGCGGCGATCTGCCGGAGCCTGACGAATCCGGCAAGCGCTTCCTGAAAGTGCCAATCAACGGGCTGTAACTGGCCTTTTCAAAAAGATCTCTGGGAGGAGACACCAATGACCGCCAAGCCGATCACACCCACTCTGTCGGTCTCCGAACAGATCCTGCCGCAAGAGCTTGCGGCACTGTCCGCCGAGGGGTTCAAGTCAGTACTTTGCAACCGGCCCGATGGCGAGGGGGCGGATCAGCCATCCTTTGCCGAGATCGAAGCGGCGGCGGCGGCTTTGGGGATGCAGGCGGCCTATCTTCCCATCGTATCGGGCAAAGTCGGCGATGCCGATGCAACGGCCTTTGGCGGCCTGATGGACAGCCTGCCCAAGCCGATCCTGGCCTATTGTCGCACCGGGACACGGTCGGCGACCCTGTGGTCGCTGGCAGAAGGTGGGCGCGGGCGGCCCCTGCCCGAGATCATCTCTGCGACCAAGGCTGCTGGCTATGACATGGCAGGCGTCGTGCGCCGCATCGCGAATGGCGGGCGCACCCCCACGGATCAGGTTGATGCGACCCATGCCGTCGTCATCATCGGCGGCGGGGCGGCAGGCATTGCCGTTGCCTCCAGCCTGAAGGCCCGCAAGCCCGATCTCGACATCGCCATCATCGACCCCGCCGACATCCACTATTACCAACCCGGCTGGACCATGGTGGGCGGCGGGATCTTTGATCCTGAAAGCACCGCCAAGACGATGGGCTCGCTGATCCCCGCTGGCGTGAAGTGGATCAAGGCAGCAGTCGCAGCCTTCGAGCCGGACAAGAACGTAGTGATCCTCGATGGCTGCCGCGTGGTCAAATACGGCCAGCTTGTCGTCACCCCGGGGCTGAAGCTGAACTGGGCGGGGATCGAGGGCCTGACCGAGACTTTGGGCCGCAACGGCGTGACCTCGAACTACCGCTACGATCTGGCGCCCTATACCTGGGAACTGGTCAAGGGATTGGAGCGCGGCCGCGCCGTGTTTACCCAGCCGCCGATGCCGATCAAATGCGCCGGAGCCCCGCAAAAGGCGCTCTATCTGTCCGGCGATCATTGGTATCGGACCGGGCGACTGAAGAACATCGAGATCGATTTCTTCAACGCTGGCGCGGTGCTGTTCGGGGTCAAGGAATATGTCCCGGCGCTGATGCAGTACATTGAGAAATACAACGCGCATCTGCACTTCCAGCACCGCCTGACCCGGATCGATGGCCCGGCGAAAACCGCCTGGTTCACCAAGACCGATGCCGACGGAGCCACGGAAACTGTGGAAACCGGCTTTGACATGATCCATGTCGTTCCGCCCCAGGTCGCCCCTGATTTCGTCCGCGTCTCGCCCTTGGCCGATGCAGCGGGCTGGATCGATGTCGACCAGGCGACCTTGCGGCACAAGACGCTGCCCAACGTCTATTCGCTGGGCGATGTCTGCAATGCGCCCAATGCCAAGACCGCCGCTGCCGCCCGGAAGCAAGCCCCGGTCGTGGCGCACAACCTGCTGAAGGATATGGGCGCGATCAAGGAATCGGACGTGGCCTACGATGGCTATGGCTCCTGCCCGCTGACGGTGGAACGCGGTAAGATTGTGCTGGCCGAATTCGGCTATGGCGGCAAACTCCTGCCTTCATTCCCAAGCTGGCTGATCGACGGCACCAAGCCCAGCCATCTGGCCTGGCTGCTGAAGGAACGGATGCTGCCGCCGATCTACTGGAAAGCCATGCTGCGCGGGCGCGAGTGGATGGCCAAACCGCAACCTGTCACTGTGACGTAAACCAAGGGCCAAGCCGTTGAAATCGATTACTTCCATCCTGCCGATCCTCGGCTGGGCCCCTGGCTATACCAAACTGGACGCCCAAAGCGATCTGGTCGCTGCCGTGATCGTCACAATCATGCTGGTGCCGCAAAGCCTGGCCTATGCCATGCTTGCGGGCCTGCCGCCGCAGGTCGGGCTTTACGCCTCGATCCTGCCCCTCATCGCCTATGCCATCTTCGGAACCAGCCGGGCGCTGGCTGTCGGCCCGGTTGCCGTGGTGTCCTTGATGACGGCCGCAGCGGTGGGGCAAGTGGCGGCTCCTGGCAGCGCGGAGTACCTGACGGCGGCGATCACGCTGGCCTTCCTGTCGGGCCTCATGCTGGTCGCCATGTCAGTCCTGCGGCTGGGGTTTCTGGCCAACTTCCTTAGCCATCCGGTCATTTCGGGCTTCATCACGGCTTCGGGTATTCTGATCGCGGCCAGCCAGATCAAGCACATCCTGGGCATCAAGGCTGAAGGCGACACGCTGCTGGAACTCGTAGGCGGGATCTTCGAGGGGATCGGCGGGCTAAACCCCTATACGCTGGTGATCGGGGTTTCCGCGACGGCTTTCCTGTTCTGGACCCGCAAGCAGTTGAAACCCTTGCTGCTGGCGCGCGGCCTGAAACCGCGAATAGCCGACCTGATCGCCAAGGCAGGCCCGGTGGCGGCCATCGTGCTGTCGATCCTCGCCGTGGTCGGCTTTGGCCTCGCCGATAAGGGAGTGAAGATCGTCGGTGAGATTCCCGCAGGACTGCCCCCCTTTGCGGTTCCCTCGTTTGACATTGGCCTCTGGCAGCAGCTTCTGGTGCCCGCCCTGCTGATCAGCCTTGTCGGCTTTGTTGAATCCGTCTCGGTGGCGCAGACACTTGCGGCCAAGCGGCGGCAACGGATCGTGCCCAATCAGGAACTGACCGCGCTTGGTGCCTCCAACATCGCGGCCGCCTTGTCGGGCGGCTATCCGGTGACCGGCGGCTTTGCGCGGTCAGTGGTGAACTTTGACGCGGGCGCCGAGACCCCGCTTGCCGGGGCTTATACCGCCGTGGGAATCCTTGCCGCTACAGTGTTCCTGACGCCGCTGTTCCGGTTCCTGCCCCAGGCTGTGCTGGCCGCGACCATCATTGTGGCGGTCCTGTCGCTGGTCGATTTCGCCGCGATCAAACGCACATGGACCTATTCCAAACCGGATTTCGCCGCTATGGCCGTGACCATCCTCACCGTGCTGCTGGTCGGGGTCGAGGCCGGGATTACGGCGGGCGTGTCTCTCTCGCTCCTGCTGTTCCTGTGGCGTACCTCGCGTCCGCACATGGCTATCGTGGGTCAGGTGCCGGGGACCGAGCATTTCCGCAACATCGACCGTCACGAGGTGATCACGGACCCCTCGATCCTGTCGATCAGGGTGGACGAAAGCCTCTATTTCGCCAACGCCCGCGCGCTGGAAGACGCGATCTATGACCGCATTGCCGAACAGCCAGCGCTAAAGCACGTCATCCTGATGTGCCCCGCGGTGAACGCCATCGACGCCAGCGCGCTGGAAAGCCTGGAGGCCATCGCCCACCGCCTTGGCTCTGCCGGAGTGGGCTTTCATCTTTCCGAGGTGAAGGGTCCGGTGATGGACGCCCTGAAGCGGTCCGACTTTACCGACCATTTCAAGGGCCGGATCTTCCTGTCGCAGTTCGAAGCGGTCAGGGCCCTGTCCGTGTAGACGACGGACGTTGCTTGTCAAAAGAGAAAAGACAAAGGAAACCCCCATGGCCTACTCCGAAAAATTCCAAAGTCTCGCAGACGAAGCGCAAGCCAAGGTTGCGTCAGTGGCCCCTGATGCGGTTGACGCATTGATGGCTGCCGGAGCGGTCGCCTTGGACATCCGCGACAAGGAAGAGCATGACGCGGGTCATATTCCCGGCTCGATTCATATAAGCAGGGGCAAGCTGGAAATGAACGTCGAGGCCGCTTTGCCCGATCTGGATCAGACGATCCTGTGCTACTGCAACGCCTTCAACCGTGGTGCGCTGTCGGCGGCCACGCTGCAAGGCATGGGCTACAAGAATGCCCGGTTCATCGCCGGTGGCCTGAACGCCTATCGCAAACTGACCTAAGCCGGTTGCGATAGGTCGGGACGGGCCGTCCGCCATCGCCTTTGCCAAAGCCAGAATCGTTCCCCGGCTTGCCGTGGAACGATCCGTGCCTACTCGGGCTGGAACCCGGCGATCAGGCGGCGCAGACCAAACAAAGCGCCCGCAGCGATCGCGGCAAGCGTCACTGGCCCCGACCAGGCAAGGGTCGCAAAGCCCGTGACACCCTGGCCGACCGAGCAGCCCATCGCAACCACGCCGCCGATGCCCATCAGTGCGGCACCGCCGACCTGACGCTGCAACTCGCGTGGGTCCTCGCAAGCCTCCCACCGGAACAGGCCGCGGATCAGCGAACCGATCAGCGAGCCTGCCATGACCCCCACCACCGATCCGACCGAGAACGTGATGCCGCCCGCGGTCGAGGTCATCAGGAAGATCAGGGTGCGCCCGACGGGTGCCGTGAAGGACGGGCCTTCGACGGTGATCTCGCCTAGACTGTCATTTGAAAGCCACGTAGTGCCAAGGAAACACCAGGCCACAGCCAGACCGGCCGCAACGCCCCAGGCGATCTGGCGGGGGCTGTTGCGCAGGCCGGAATGGGATAGCGCCCAAGCCAGAAAGGCCAGGGCAATACCCGCGATCACCAGGGTCGGGGGAAGACCCAACTGGCCAAGATCATGCACGATGCCTTGCGGTCCAGTTGCATCGGGCTGGGGAAACAGCATCACCCGCAGCGGGGCCAGCGGACCCGAAAGCGCGATGAAGCCGAAGATGCCCATCACCACCACCACGACCAGCGACCGCATGTCGCCGCCGCCGAACCGCACCAGCGCGCCAAAGCCACAGTTTCCAGCCAGCGCCATGCCGTAGCCGAAGACCAACCCGCCGACGATTGACCCCAACGCATTCCATTCCAGCGCATGGTAGAACGTGCCCGACAGGTCGATCAGCCCCGCCATCGCTCCGCCTTGCGTGGCCAGGATCGCGACTGCCAGCACAACGCCCCACAGCCGGAGCCGCGTCTGATCCCCGCCATAGGCTGCCGACTCCAGCGCCCCCAGCGTGCAGAAGTCTCCCAGCCGGGCCGCAAGGCCAAGGACAAGCCCGC
The DNA here is from genome assembly GCA_041752895.1 of Tabrizicola sp. Lineage (GTDB taxonomy): Bacteria > Pseudomonadota > Alphaproteobacteria > Rhodobacterales > Rhodobacteraceae > Tabrizicola. The sequence continues at coordinate 6,519 of JBGSVS010000110.1, read as the reverse complement.
CCGCAAGACCAACAAGGGCCGCCAGTACGCCGATTGGAACCATCTCCAGCATTCGCGCCTCCCTCGGCTGCTCAGCCGCGCGTTGTCTTGTCGTAAAGCCTGGCCAGAACTTCGATCATCTCTGTGACCTTAGGGTCCAGTAGCGAATAGAAGATCGCCTGTCCCTCGCGCCGGGCACTGACCAGCCCCTCCAGTCGCAGCCGTGCCAGTTGCTGACTGACGATAGCCTGACGCGCCGACAGAAGGTTTTCAAGCTCGGTGACGCTTTTCGGGCCAGTCCGGAGGTGACAAAGGATTGTGAGCCGCCCGTCATGGCCCATGGCCTTGAGCAGCGTCGACGCCTGTTCGGCCTGTGTGATCAGCCCGGCCAGATCACAGACCTTGTCCGGATCGTCGTCTCCGTCCCTGCCCTGAAGATCGCCGATCGTCAAAGTGCCCGTCTCGTCAAAGTGCCTGTCCCAACACCAGCCCGGATCGTTATGGCTTGCGTCGGGGACAAAGGGCAACCCACCTATCCTTGCGGCTCCGCGTTTGCCACGTGGCCGCGGCTTTCATGCCTCAATCTGTCGAGGCTTCGGCGATCAGCCCGGCCAGCAGCGGCCAGAAGAAATCCTCGCCCGGATAGCCTTCGATCCTGCCGGTTTCGATCCCGTCCTCAACCAGCACGAAGGTCGGCGTGAACACCGGGGGCGAGACGACCTGCAGCCCTTCCGGCAGCGGGTCGCGCAGCTGCACGCGGCGCAAGGGGGCGGCCTTTCCCTCCTCGGTCAGCGGGTATTCGGGGGCCACCTCCGCGTTCCAGGCCGCGCAGTAGATGCAGCCGGGTTGCTCGAACATCAGCAGTTCCAGCTCGCCCGCTTGGGCAGTCGCCGGGGCAAGGGCGAACAGGGCCGCTGCGATAAGTCTTGGAAACGCCACGTTGACAGCCCTATAGTAACATAGAACTATAGTAATCTACCTTGACCCTTCCGGCAAGGCAGCGCTTCCCGTGGGAGGAGGGGCGATGCTCGACATTTCATTCGGCGGGGCAGCCTTGGCGGGACTTCTGTCCTTCCTGTCGCCTTGCATCCTGCCAATGGTGCCGTTCTACCTGTCCTACATGGCCGGTCTTTCGGTGCGCGAGCTTCGCGACGGCGACACCATCGCCCCCGGTGCGCGCGGTCGCCTGGTGATCCAGGCCCTGGCCTTTGCCATCGGCGTGACGACGATCTTCGTGCTTCTGGGCCTTGGGGCCACGGCACTGGGCCGCAGCTTCGCGCAATGGAAGGAACCCCTGTCCTATGTTGCCGCCGCGGTGCTGATCGTCTTCGGCCTGCATTTCCTGGGAGTCTTCCGCATCGGTTTTCTCTACCGCGAAGCGCGGGTCGACAGCAGTGCCAACCCCCGCACACTGGCCGGGGCCTATGTCATGGGGCTCGCCTTCGGTTTTGGCTGGACACCCTGCGTCGGACCGGCACTGGCGGCGATCCTGATGGTTGCCTCCGGCATGGGCGACCTCTGGCGTGGAGGGGTGCTCTTGCTGATCTACGGCCTGTCGATGACCCTGCCCTTCGTCCTCGCCGCCTTCTTCGCCGGACCGTTCCTGGCCTGGGTCGCCCGCCACCGCGCGCTGATGGGCCATGTCGAAAAGGCGATGGGCGTCATGCTGATCGTCTTCGGCATCCTGATCGCCACCAACACCGTCAACCTGATTGCCGACTGGCTGATCCGCAACTTCAACTGGTCCGCGACCCTGACCTGAAAGGAGCCACGATGCTGCGCATTCTAGCCACTCTCATCGCGCTTGTTTTCGCGATGCCCGCCATAGCGGTCGAGCTTGGCGATGACGGATTGCACAAGCCGACTTGGCTGCGCGAGACCTTCAAGGACCTGCGCGAGGACCTGGCCGAAGCCAACGCCGAGGGCAAACGCCTGATGGTGATCTTCGAACAGCGTGGCTGCATCTACTGCACCGAAATGCACGAGAAGATCTTCACTGACCCGGCAATCGAAGCGCTGATCCGCGAGCACTATTTCGTCGTTCAGATGAACCTGTTCGGCGATGTGGAAGTCACCGATTTCGACGGCACCACCCTGTCCGAAAAGGACATGGCGATGCGCTGGGGCGTGATGTTTACCCCGACGCTGATTTTCTTGCCGGAGGACGTCGCAGATGGCGTCTCGGCACCGGACGCCGCCGTGGCCATGATGCCGGGCGCTTTCGGGAAGGTAACGACCGAAGCCCTGCTGATCTGGGTACGCGACCACGGCTACGAGGGTGGCGAGAACTTTCAGAAGTTCGTTGCAGAGCAGGCACTTAAGGACGAGTAAGATCCAGCCTCAGACCTAGAAGTATAGGTATATAGGCTTCCTGCTATATTTTTCTTGCCCGCAGCCTGATTCCGTCCCATAGTCGTATACGGAGGAATACTGGGAGGATAAGGATGACACGCCAGCTTTGCCTGGTGGCAGCGGTTTCGCTGTCGCTCGCAACGCCAGCTTTGCCCGAAACCGCGCCGAAAGACGTGGCTTACGACAGTGGCAAGGTCGAAGCGTCCCTGACAGGCGCGCCGGGCGATCCGGCGAACGGGGTCAAGGTGATGACCACTGCAGCGCTTGGCAATTGTGTGGCGTGCCACACGGTTGCAGCCCTGCCGGATGTGCAGTTCCCCGGCGACATTGCCCCGCCGCTCGACGGCGTTGCCAGCCGGTGGGGCGAGGCCGAACTGCGCGGCATCGTCGCCAATGCCAAGATGACCTTCGACGGCAGCTTCATGCCAGCCTTCTACAAGACCGAAGGCTTCATCCGTCCGGGTGGCGGCTATACCGGCAAGGCACCTGAAGGCGACTTGCCCCCGATCCTGACCGGCCAGGAGATCGAGGATGTCGTGGCCTACCTCCTCACCCTCAAGGAATGACAGGCCCCAAACAGCTATGACGGGCCCCAGACAGACAGGAGATTTCCCATGAACCTCAGCCGACGCAAAGCTCTCTCGCTTGGTCTTGGTGGCATCGCCTTTGCCGCCATCCCGGGCCTTTCAACCGCAGCCACCGTTGAAGAACTGACTGCGGCGTTCACCGCCGGAGCCGCCCCTGGAACCAGCGGGATCACCCTGACCACCCCGGAAATCGCCGAGAACGGCAACACAGTGCCCGTTTCGGTCGATGCCCCAGGTGCGGTCGCAATCATGCTTCTGGCCTCGGGCAATCCCGAGCCGGCCGTTGCGACCTTCACCTTCGGCCCCGCTGCCGGGCGTCAGTTCGCCGCCACCCGCATCCGTCTGGCCAAGACCCAGGACGTCATCGCCATGGCCAAAATGGCCGACGGCTCGATCGTCCAGGCTCAGGCCACCGTCAAGGTCACCATCGGCGGCTGCGGCGGCTGAGACAGAAAGACAGGAGAACCACCATGGTCGAAGAAGTCAAACCCCGGGTGAAAGTCCCCAAATCCGCCGCTGCAGGCGAAGTCGTTACGATCAAGGCGCTGATCTCGCACAGCATGGAATCCGGCCAGCGCAAGGACAAGGACGGCAACCTGATCCCGCGCAAGATCATCAACCGTTTCACCTGCGATCTGAACGGGGTGAACGTTGTCGATGTGGCCATCGAACCGGCCGTTTCGACCAACCCGTATTTCGAATTCGACGCCAAGGTCGATGCTGCGGGCGAGTTCAAGTTCACTTGGTACGACGACGACGGCTCGGTCTACGAAGACATGAAGCCGATCGTGATCGGCTAGGCGGACAGGCCAAAGGGGAGGACCAGCCTTGCACAATCGAGCCACTTCGTTTTTCGCACTGACCTTTGGGCTGGCCGTGGCAGGCATGGCCTTCGCCGATCCGGTTGACGACAAACTCGTCGTCGAAGCCGAGGATGGGACCGTCGAGCTGGTCACCACCGCACCGGCCCCCGATTTCCTCAAAGATGTCGTCGATACCATCTACTCCGGCTGGCACTACCGCGAGGACGAGACCCGCGATCTCCAGCGCGACGACTTCGACAATCCGGGAATGGTATATGTCGACCGCGGAACAGACCTTTGGAATTCGGCCATTGGCACCGGTGGCGAAAGCTGTGCCGGTTGCCACCAGGGTCCTGAAACCATGGCGGGGCTGCGCGCTGTAACTCCGCGTGTCGATGCAAAGACCGGCGCGCTGATGACGGTCGAGAACTACATCGACGCTTGCGTGACCGAACGCATGGGTCTGGAGTCCTGGAACTGGACCGGCAACGAGATGAAGGACATGCTTGCCCTGATCTCGATGCAGTCGCGCGGCATGACTGTCGACATCCAGATCGATGGTCCGGCAGCCCCGTTCTGGGAAAAGGGCAAGGAGGTCTACTACACCCGCTTTGGGCAGTTGGAGATGTCCTGCGCGTCCTGCCACGAAGACAACCAGGGCAAGTTCATCCGCGCCGACCACCTGAGCCAGGGCCAGATCAACGGCTTCCCGACTTACCGTCTGAAAGACGCGGGCATCCTGTCGGCCCAACAGCGCTTTGTCGGCTGCGTCCGCGACACCCGTGCCGAGACGTTCAAGCCCAACTCGGAAGAGTTCAAGGCGCTGGAGCTTTTCGTCGCCTCGCGCGGCAACGGGCTGTCGGTCGAAGGCGTCGCCGTCCGGCACTAGACCACATCGGGCGGCTGCCGGGCTTTACCGGCGGCCGTCCATATCTTGAAGCATCCACCTGCAGGGCACCAGCCTGACGCGCCCGCGCGATCAGGACTTTCTGTCCACACGTCAAGGAGAACGGGATGATCACCCGGCGCGAATTCCTTCAGGCCTCTCTCGCCGCATCGGCGATCTATGGCGCCTCCGGCTTTGGCAACTGGTCGCGGCTGGCCGCGCAGCAGGCGCTCAGCCAGGACCAACTGTTGCAGTTCGACGATTTCGGCAACCTCACCCTGATCCACATCACCGACATCCACGCCCAGCTGAAACCGATCTGGTTCCGCGAGCCGGAATGGAACATCGGGGTCGGCGACGCCAAGGGCCAGCCGCCGCATGTGGTTGGCCGCGCCTTTCAGGACATGTTCAAGATCGCGCCCGGTTCACCCGAAGCCTATGCCCTGACTTACGAAGACTTCGACGCCCTTGGCCGCACCTATGGCCGGATGGGCGGGATGGACCGCGTCGCCACCGTGGTCAAGGCGATCCGCGCCGCGCGCCCCGAAAGCCTGCTGCTGGATGGTGGCGATACCTGGCACGGCTCGATGACCAGCTACCTCACCAAGGGCCAGGACATGGTCAACGTGATGAACGCATTGGGCACCGATGCGATGACCAGCCATTGGGAATGGACCCTCGGCACCGAACGCGTGAAGGAAATCGTCGAGGCCCTCCCCTTCCCCTTCCTCGGCGCCAACATCTTCGACGCCGAATGGGACGAACCGGCCTTCGAGCCCTACAAGATCTTCGACAAGGCCGGTCTGCGCGTGGCCGTCATCGGCCAGGCGTTCCCCTACATGCCCATCGCCAACCCGAAATGGATGTTCCCCGAATATTCGTTCGGTATCCGCGAGGAACGGATGCAGGAAGTCGTCGACGAAGTCCGTGCCGAGGGCGTCGATCTGGTGGTCTGCCTGTCGCACAACGGCTTTGACGTCGACAAGAAGATGGCCAGCCGCGTGCAGGGCATCGACGTGATCCTGACCGGCCACACCCACGATGCCATCCCCGAGCCTGTGCTGGTCGGCCAGACCATCCTGATTGCCAGCGGCAGCCACGGCAAGTTCGTCTCCCGCATCGATCTCGACGTGCAAGGCGGCAAAATGCTCGGCTTCCGCCACAAGCTGATCCCGATCTTCTCGGACGTCATTACCCCCGACCCCGACATGGCCGCCCTCATCGACACCGAACGCGCGCCGTTCAAGGCGCAGCTGGAGGAAAAGATCGGCACCACCGAAAGCCTTCTCTACCGGCGCGGCAACTTCCAGGGCACCTGGGACGACCTGATCTGCAACGCGGTCCGCAGCGAACGTGACGTGCAGATCGCGCTTTCCCCCGGCGTCCGCTGGGGCACCTCGCTTCTGCCGGGCGACACGATCACGCGTGAGGATATCCACAACGCCACCTCGATGACCTACGGTCAGGTCTACCGGACCGAGATGACCGGCGAGACGATCAAGACCGTCCTCGAAGACGTGGCCGACAACATCTTCAACCCCGATCCCTATTACCAGCAAGGCGGCGACATGGTCCGCATCGGCGGCATGGGCTTTACCTGCGACGTGTCGAAAGACATCGGCAACCGGATCACCGAGATGGCCCTCCTCGACACGGGCGAGGCGATCGACCCCGCCAAATCCTACACCGTCGGCGGCTGGGCCTCGGTCAACGAAGGCACCGAAGGCCCGCAGATCTGGGACGTGGTGGAAGCGCATATCAAGAAGCTGGGCACTGTCCGGCTAGACCCCAACCCCTCGGTCAAAGTGGCCGGGATCTGAACAGGAGCGTTCGCCAGATGACCGACGAACCCACACCCTCGCGCCGCGCCTTTCTGGCCGGCACCGCCGCCGCCGGTGCGGGACTGGTGGCA
>JBGSVS010000109.1:0-8042 GCA_041752895.1 Tabrizicola sp. | reverse complement strand
CTGTCAGAGCGGCTTCTGCCGGTGCTGGACGATCTGGACGGGGTCGTTGACACCGCCTTTGCGGCGGCGGGTGAGGTTTCTGGTCCCCTCCGGCTTGATGTCGTCCGGGTGGCGATGCCGCATCTCGCCCGGCTGGTGCCGGGGTTTCTGGCCCGCTATCCCCGCGTTCGGTTGGAGGTTGCCTCGAACGACGCGCTGGTCGACATCGTGGCTTTGGGCTTCGACGCCGGGATCAGGCTGGCCGAGCGGCTGGAGGGCGACATGATCGCTGTTCCCTTCGGGGGCGAGTTGCGGATGATCTGCGTCGCTGCCCCGGACTACCTCGCCCGCCGTCCCGCGCCTTTGCATCCGCGAGAGCTTGCCGATCACGCCTGCATGGTGACCCTGACCCCATCTACCGGGACCCCCTACCGCTGGGAGTTCGAAAAGGATGGCGAGGCGCTGCGGATTGCCGTGGACGGCCCCCTGGTCTCACGCGATGCCGAGTTGCGGGTGGCCGCAACAGTGGCGGGGGTGGGGATCGGCTTTTTCTTCGAGGACGAGGTGCGGGAGCCTCTTGCGGCTGGTCGGCTGGTCCAGGTCTTGGGCGATTGGACCCCGGCCTTCCCAGGCGCCTACCTCTACTTCCCCAGCCGCCGCAACCCCGCGCCGCCGCTGCGGGCTTTCGTGGATTACGTGCGCGAAATGGGCCGTGGACAGACCTTTCCAGAAGGTTAACGTCCACGGAATAGTGTTTTGATTGCAGTGGTTTGCCCGAAATGTCCACCGTGGACACTTCGGGCTTTTTCTCACTCGCCGTGGTAGGAAACGGTCTTCACATCCTCACCCGGTGCGGTCTTCTGCCGCCGGATGATCAGCCGGTTCAGGGCATTGATATAGGCCTTGGTCGAGGCCACGATCGTATCGGTATCGGCCGAAGACCCCGTCACGATCCGCCCGTCCTCCTCCAGACGGACCGACACGGTTGCCTGAGCATCCGTCCCCTCCGTCACCGCGTGGACCTGATAAACCTGCAGCCGCGCCTTGTGGGGGAAGAGCATCTTCACGCACATGAACGCCGCATCCACCGGCCCGTCCCCGGTTGCATCGATGTGGTGGTCCTTCCCGTCGATCGACAGGATCATGTCGGCCTCTTGCGGCCCCTCGGTCCCGCAGACCACCCGCAGCCTTTTCAGCTGAAGGTATTCGTAGGCATCGTTGGTCTGCTCATCGCTGACCAGCGCGATCAGGTCACCGTCGTAGATTTCCTTCTTGCGGTCGGCCAGCGATTTGAAGCGGACGAAGACATCGTTCAGCTGGTTGTCGGCGAGGTCGAACCCCAGCTCCTTGAGCTTCGACCGCAAGGCGGCGCGGCCGGAATGCTTGCCCATCGCGATGTTGGCTTGGGAGAGGCCGATATCCTCGGGGCGCATGATCTCGAAGGTCTGGACGTTCTTCAGGACGCCATCCTGATGGATGCCGGATTCGTGCAGGAAAGCGTTCTTGCCGACGATGGCCTTGTTGAACTGGACCGGGAAGCCGGAGACCTGGCTGACGCGGCGGCTCAGGTTCATGATCTTTGTCGTGTCGATCCCGGTCTGGAACGGCAGGATGTCGTTCCTGACCCGCATTGCCATCACGACCTCTTCCAGCGCGGTGTTGCCCGCCCGTTCGCCGAGGCCGTTGATCGTGCATTCGATCTGTCTTGCACCGGCTTCGACGGCGGCGAGGGCGTTGGCGGTCGCCATGCCGAGGTCGTTGTGGCAGTGGGTGGCGAAGATGATCTGGTCGGCGCCGGGGACGCGTTCGAGGAGCATGCGGATGATCTTCGCGCTCTCCATCGGGTAGGTGTAGCCGACGGTGTCGGGGATGTTGATCGTCGTCGCACCGGCCTTGATCGCGATCTCCACCACGCGGCAGAGGTAGTCATGCTCGGTCCGGGTCGCGTCCATCGGGGACCACTGGACGTTGTCGCAGAGGTTTCTCGCGTGGGTGACCGTCTCGTGGATCCTCTCGGCCATCTGGTCAATGTCGAGGTTCGGGATGGCGCGGTGGAGGGGGGAGGTGCCGATGAAGGTGTGGATTCTCGGGCTGCGGGCGTGCTTGACGGCCTCCCAGCAGCGGTCGATGTCCTTGAAGTTCGCGCGGGCGAGGCCGCAGATGGTGCTGGTTCTCGCCCGCTTCGAGATCTCGGAGACGGCGGCGAAGTCGCCTTCGCTGGCGATGGGGAAGCCGGCCTCGATGATGTCGACGCCCATCTCGTCGAGGAGGGAGGCGATCTCCAGCTTTTCCTCGTGGGTCATGGTCGCGCCGGGGGACTGCTCGCCGTCGCGCAGGGTGGTGTCGAAGATGACGACTTTAGATTGCTTTGAAGTATCGGGGGTCATTTGGGGGTCCTCTTAGCTGTCGCGTGGGGGGCGCTGGTCACCTCTGAGCGGTCGCGCCCGGGGGCACGCTCAGAGGCGGCTAAGAAGGAGGAGACCACGGGGCAAGAGGGGACGAGCGGTCGCCCCGAGGGAGTGGATATGATGGCCCCTGATCATGGGGGGCGACTATACGGGGGAAATCGGGGAAGGGAAGGGGGTTTCTTGGGGGCGGGGGCCGCAAGGGACTCCGGGTGGGTGTCCACGGTGGACGGATGGGGATAAGGGGTTGATTTTGCTGGGGAATGGGTGTGGACGGTAAGGGTTTGTTAAGGGGGTGGTTAATGGTTGTCAGCCGCGCTTGCTAGCAATCTATGTTACACGCCTCTTGCTGACTTCTCCCTTTGCCATCTCGCCCAGTCAATTTGATCATGTGCCAAACTCTCGATAGCGTCGAGATCACAGTTCGTTGGGAAGACGACCAGATTTACGCTGGGATGTCGCGCATTTGGTACAAGCATTGCTTCGAATCCGAGAAAGCCGACGGCCTCTCCAATTTTCTGCGTCTCATCGTAGAGCAGTTCATGGAAGCGCGATGTATCGACACCTAGCTTGGCCAGAAGGGATATGTCGGACAGGTCGATCACTCGCGTAAACGATGCACGCATTCGGTGGGCGAAAGAGACCAAGCGACTCGGAAAGACTGGCTGCGCACGGCGGATGTGAAAGTTAATTTCCGAAAGCGCCCCATCCTTCTCCAGCGCACAGTAAAGAACCTCACTTTCCTGGCGATTCCATCGACCACTGCCTTTCGAACCGTCAACTGGCGAACGGTTGCCATGCACAACGCGCCAGAACTCGTTCTCGAAGCGGACCTCAGGAAGCACTGCTAGTGCATCGAGCAGCGCGACGCTATGGCTTGTCCGTCGCGCCGACATTCAGAGATAAACCCCACTTTCAAGGCGGTCGATAACTTCAAGGACCTCAGCGGTCCGATCTTCGTTGATCAAATCATATGGCTTCTCGCCGTTCAGTTGCGGATGCGCCGTTTGAAGCCAAAGCCGTGCTTCATCTGGCTCGTAGAAATCTGAGAGCCGCTCCGCCACCCAGCGAAGCTCTGCAATGACCTGCTGCTTCTCGATGGTTGGGCTGCCTTGCCCTTTACTCCAACGGTGAACTGTGGGTGGGGAGACACCGATGATGTTGGCCAGATCAATGTTTTTCAGTCCGCTCAGTTCGCGCAACTCTCCGACCATTCGGGATACAGCGGTGCCCTTAGTAGCTAGGGCGCTCATGGCCTCCTCCGGTTTATCGACGAGCGTGGGGCAACTCCAGATGGCAACCGCGCTTCTTGCGCAAACGCTATTTGACCCAAGCGCTCCGCTGTTTGTTCCAGTGCGTCCTTCATCCTATTCAACCTCGTAGCGGCCTTCTCTGCCGTATTTAGAAACTCTGCGGGCGCCTTCTTGAGTCTTCTGGACCGGTCAGCCTGCGACCAAGCACCTGCTACGTAAGTATCAAGAAAATGATCTGCCCTGAGTCCCTCCGGGACCGACGACAGATCAGCGATTGTGCGCGCTTGCTCACTCAGATGATGCGCTTCGGGCTCATTTAGCATTACGTCAATACTTTTGCAGCAGTTGGGGTCGCGGCATCCATACGCATGACGCGCGGTCGTGGACGCATCAAACAGCGCTTTCATTTCGGAAACCTTCATCCGCCGATCAAGCCCTGATATGAAGACCGCATGCTCGTTTCCTCCACCGCCGCCACGCTCGGGCTTGAGCCAACCAGAGGTCTGGAATCGATCTTTGCCCTTAAGCCCATTGACGTAGCCGCTTACTACTCCAAGTGACGCTAGACCATATGCCGCAAGTCCACCCAAGCGATCCATAATGATCGGAACCCCGAGCTTATGAAACTCCAGAACGGCGCGGGCCATCTTATCGATCCCTGCGCCTGTCGCATCAACTCCGAAGCCGGACACTCGCAGCCAGAGTGCACTAATCGGCAGGCCTTGAATCGCAACTACAATTTTCCGCACAAGATCGATATCCTTGATCTGTGCATTGTCCAAAATAAGTGAGTAATTTATGCCGATGCCCTGCCCGCCTGCCCGGTCAAGTGCGGTGCGGAAAGCGAGGCAAATACTCTGATCCAAATTGAACCAAGAAAACTGGTCACCCCCAAGATAGTGCGTTGAGCTTAGCACAGTATGAAACCCATTTGCGACCGCAAAGCGCGCTATCGGCTCAAGAACACTGCGGTTGGTCCCTGCTACGAAGTCGTCTGGCTCTAGAGGGCTGTCCTTACGGGCCCAAGGAGCATCACTGACCGTCCCGGAAAAGCGCCCAGCGACACTCTGTTCGGCAATATTGGTGTCCAAGATCAGTTCACGGCCGTCATCGCGCAAATCCCGGATCAAGTGCGTCTGCGTACTCACGTAGCAGGCATCAAACACTAACCCAAGCTGCGAAATGCGCCCTTCGGCGCGCATCCTGTCTGCCAAGACATGCTCTCGATACCCAACCCTGAGGTAGTGTGCGACGCGAGGGGGCGGTTTGTGCAGATGAACGACGTTTGTCATTGAGGGCACTCCTTGCCACAGGAGATTACATCGAAATTTCACGGAGCGCAACGGATGAAATAAAAGTGGAATTGTCGTGCCGAAAGCGGCCCCTCACACCCCCATATGCCGTACCCGTGCGCCCCATTCGATGGCGGCGGCGTGGAGGCGGTCGATCTTCAGCTCCTCGCGGACCTCTTCCAGCATGCGGAGCTCGACCTGGGAGTGGCGGCCGTCCGCCGTGACCACGTCGCAGGCCAGGGCGTAGGCGGTCTCGTACAGGCGCTCGGGCAGGGCCTCGCGGATCAGGCCGAAGAGGGCGGCGAGGCCGTCTTCTTCCTCGAAGAGGTCGAACACGGTGCGGGTGACGCGCTGGATGCGGTCGGGGTCGTAGGTGGCGAAGGCGGGCATGTGGTTGACCATGCGGGTGATCGCCACCAGCTCGGCGGTGCGCATGTTCTCGTCCGAGGCGGAGCAGGCGACCATGACGGCCACAAGCGCGTCCTGGGGTGACATGGCGGAATCGGGCATTGGTGGCTCCTGTCTGCGGTTGGCGGCAGATTATTGACGGGGGGGGCGGGGGGCAATAGAGGACGGGAGCCTGCGGCATTGGGGTTTGCGGGCTTAACTGGAGAGATGCGATGAGTGCCCTGCGCGATGCGGCGATGAATTCGAAGGCCTGGCCCTTTGAAGAGGCCCGCGCGGTGCTGAAACGCTATGGCGGCAAGGACCCGGCGAAGGGGTATGTGCTGTTCGAGACGGGGTACGGGCCGTCGGGGTTGCCACATATCGGGACGTTCGGGGAAGTCCTGCGCACGACCATGGTGCGCCGCGCGTTCGAGATCCTCAGTGACATTCCGACCCGGCTTTACTGCTTTTCGGACGACCTCGACGGCATGCGCAAAGTGCCCGACAACGTGCCGCAGCAGGACATGTTGCGCCAGTATCTGCAGATGCCGCTGACCTCGGTTCCCGACCCTTTCGGCGAATACGAAAGCTTTGGCCACCACAACAACGCGATGCTGCGGCGCTTTCTGGACACGTTCGGGTTCGACTACACGTTCTATTCGGCGCGCGATTTCTACCGGTCCGGCCAGTTCGATGCGACGCTGCTGCTGGCCGCCGAACGGTACGATGACCTGATGGCGGTCATGCTCGATTCGCTGCGCGAAGAGCGGCAGCAGACCTATTCGATCTTCCTGCCGCTGCACCCCGAAAGCGGGCGCGTGCTGTATGTGCCGATCAATCACGTCGATGCGAAAGAAGGCACGGTGACCTTCAATGACGAGACGGGCCGTGAGTGGACGGTCCCGGTCACCGGGGGCAATGTCAAACTGCAGTGGAAGCCCGATTTTGGTGCTCGCTGGGCCGCCCTGGGCGTCGACTGGGAAAGCTACGGCAAGGAACATGCGCCGAATACACAGATCTACAGCAGGATCTGCTCGATCCTGGGGGGCAGACCCCCGGAGATATTCACCTTTGAGCTGTTCCTTGACGGTCTGGGTCAGAAGATCTCGAAGTCGAAGGGGAACGGGTTGACCATTGATGAATGGCTGACCTATGCGGCGACGGAATCGCTGAGCTATTTCATGTACCAGAAGCCGAAGACCGCGAAGCGGATGCATTTCGACGTAATCCCGCGGGCGGTGGATGAGTATCACCAGCAGTTGCGAGCGTTCCCGGAGCAGACGGTGGACCAGCAGGTGAACAATCCGGTGTGGCATATCCATGCCGGGAAGCCTCCGGTTTCGAAGATGGTGGTCAGCTTTGGCATGCTGCTGAACCTCGCGTCGGTGTCGGGGGCGAAGGATGCGGGGGCGCTGTGGAAGTTCCTGAAGCGGTACGCTCCGGACGCTTCGCCCGAGACGCATCCGGATCTGGACGCGGCGGCGGGCTATGCGGTGCGGTATTTTGCCGACAAGATCGCTCCGACGCGGGTGTTCCGGTTGCCCGACGACCGCGAGCGGGCGGCGATGGAGGACCTGGTGGGGCGGCTGCGGGTCTGGGACGGTGCGACGGACGACGAGGCGTTGCAATCGATGGTCTTTGCGGTGGGCAAGGAGCATGGGTTCGAGCCGCTGCGCGACTGGTTCAAGGCGCTGTACGAGGTGCTGCTGGGGGCGTCGGACGGGCCGCGCTTTGGCGGGTTCATCGCGCTTTACGGTGTCGAGGAGACGGTGGCGCTGATGGAGCGGGCGTTGAAGGGTGACCTTGTCGCGTGATCGGGGTCGGGCCGGGGCTTTGGCTGGCGGATGGACCAGTGATCCGGTTCTGGGGCATGCCGTTTCCGACGCGGATGGTGGTGGTCCGGCTGGCGGACGGCGGGTTGTGGCTGCACTCCCCCGTCGCGGCAAACCCTGAGCTGGTGGCCGAAGTGGCGGCGCTGGGGCCGGTTCGGCATCTGATCGCGCCGAACTGGGTGCATTACGCCTTTCTGCCGGAGTGGCAGGCGCTGTTTCCCGAGGCGAAGGCCTGGGCGGCTGCCGGGGTCAAGGAGCGGGCGGCGCGGCGGGGTGTAAGGATCCGGTGGGATGCCGATCTGGCGCTGGACGCGCGTCCGGTCTGGGCCGAAGAGATCGACCTCTATGAAGTCAGGGGCCATCCCCAGCATCGGGAATGGGTCTTCTTGCACTGGGCCAGCCGCAGTCTGATTGTAACCGATCTGCTGCAGGCGCTTGAGCCGGACCGGATGACCCGGCGCGAGGCGCTGACCGCTCGCCTGTTGGCAGGGACAAGGCCCGGCGGGGCGATGCCACGGCTGATGCGGCTTGGCTTTGCGCTGTCTCCGGGAGCGCTTGGTCGCGCGGTGTGGCACATGCTGAACTGGCGGCCCGAGCGGCTGATCTATGCCCACGGCCCCTTGCCGACCAAGCCGGGTGAAGAGGCACTGCGCAGGGCGTTCCGACAGGTTGCTCCCAAAGGCAGTGGGATGCGGTAACCGGACGGGACTTGGCGGTTTCCGGCCGGCATGAGATCGTGGGATCAAGCCGGCAGGGTCCGGCAGGATGGGGGGAGCGATGGGACGCGAGGCGGAAGGGCATGCGGTCTGGCGCGGGGCGTCCGGCGCGGTGAAGGCCTATCTGGAGAGCGACGGGATCATCCTGCGGGGCGAGGTGCGGGGGAGGCTGCCTCGG
>JBGSVS010000108.1:0-17885 GCA_041752895.1 Tabrizicola sp. | reverse complement strand
CCGGCAAGCCCCCGCTCCACCGCCGCAAGCCGCTCCGCTCGCTCCGGATGCCCCGGCGGCGTCACATGGCCGCGACATGCGTCGTGCGTGAAGACAAGCATCCGCAGCTTCCTCTTGGCAAAAATACTCAAAATACAACGCGTTGGCCGTCAATCCGGCTGCAGCATGTATCCCTCGCCCCGCACCGTCTGCAGATAGCGTGGCACCTTCGGGTCGTCCTCGATCTTTCGCCGCAGCCGGGTGATCTGCACATCCACCGCACGTTCCTGGGCCGCATCCTCGCTCTGGTCGGCGACCAGCTTGTCCCGGCCGATCGGCACGCCCGGGGCTGCCGCAAACACCCGCATCAGCGCCGCTTCCGTTGCCGTCAGCCGCACCGGAGCCTCTCCGCGCCACATCTCGCCCCGATCAAGATCATAGCGCACCGCCCCCAGATGCAGGAACTGCCGCACCGGTTCCGCTGGCTTGACCTGAGGCACGCGGCGCAAGATCGCGTTGATCCTGAGCAACAATTCCTTCGGCTCGAAGGGCTTGACCAGATAGTCGTCCGCCCCCGCCTCCAGCCCCTCGATCCGGTTCGCCGCCTCGCCCCGCGCCGTCAACAGCAGGATTGGCGTCGTCATCCGCTTCCTTAGATCGCGGGTCAGCGTCACCCCGTCCTCCCCGGGCATCATTACATCCATGACAATTAGGTCGAACTCCAGCCCGCCCAGGATCCGCCGCGCCTGCGCTGCATCGCGCGCGACAGAAACCAGAAAACCGTTCCGCACCAGGAACTTCTGTAGAAGTCCCCGGATACGTTCGTCATCGTCGACGATCAGAAGGTGCGCGTCCGGAACCATCAGCCGCCCTCTTTCAGGCGGTTGTATTGCCGCCGCATTTCCGGGTCCATCATCGCCTCCAGCACCTGCCGGAAGCCGGCCACAGCCGCAGGTCCGGCCGCCCGATACGCCGCCCGCATCCGCGCCCGCTGCGCGTCCGAGAGTTCTCGTTCCAGCATCTGTCCCTTGTCCGTCAAATGCAGATGCCGTTCCCGCGCATCCACCTTGCCCTTTTCACTTCGAACAAGGCCATCCTCGATCAACGTCCGCAACACACGATTCAACGACTGCTTTGTAACACCAAGGATGGACAGCAGGTTCGAAACCGTCGTCCCTGGGGACCGATGGATGAAGTGGATCGCCCGATGATGCGCGCGTCCGTAGTCCTTGCCCTCGAGGATCCGGTCCGGGTCCGCCGTAAACCCACGATAGGCAAAGAACATCGCCTCGATGCCCTTCCTCAGCTGCTCGTCGGTCAGAAACAGCAAGCTTTCGCCGCCTTGTGTCTCGGCCATCTGGTTCTCCTTTTGCCCGAATTTACGTCAGCCTTGTTGACTTTCCAAGCACGAACCCGTAACTCCCTACCGATTTCGCGCAAGAATCTGTCCGAAGCGGACCTTTCAGGCGCAACTTTCGCAAAGCTGGAGGGTCAAATGGCTGGTTACGACGATCGCGACGGGTTCATCTGGATGGATGGCAAGCTGGTGGACTGGCGTTCCGCCAACGTCCATGTCCTGACCCACGCCCTGCACTACGCCTCGTCGGTCTTTGAAGGCGAACGCTGCTACAACGGCAAGATCTTCAAATCGAACGAACATTCCGAGCGTCTGCGCATGTCCGGCGAGCTTCTCGACATGCCGCTCCCGTACAGCGTCGAAGAGATCAACGCCGCGAAGGAAGCCACGCTGAAAGCCAACAACCTGACCGACGCTTATGTCCGCGCAATCGCCTGGCGCGGCGCGGGTGAGATGATGGGCGTCGCCGCCAACAAGAACCCGATCCGCATGGCCGTAGCCTGCTGGACCTGGGGCAACTACTACGGCGATGCCAAATTCAAGGGCGCGAAGCTCGACATCGCCAAGTGGAAGCGTCCTTCGCCGGAAACCATCCCCCACGCCGCCAAGGCCGCCGGTCTTTACATGATCTGCACCATGTCCAAGCACGCGGCCGAGGCGAAGGGTTGCTCTGACGCCATGATGTTCGACTATCGCGGCTATGTGGCCGAAGCGACCGGCGCCAACATCTTCTTCGTCAAGGATGGTGAAGTGCACACCCCGAAAGCCGACGCCTTCCTGAACGGCATCACCCGGCAGACCGTCATCGGCATGCTGAAAGACATGCAGATCAAGGTCCACGAACGCCACATCATGCCCGAAGAGCTGGAAGGGTTCGAACAATGCTGGCTCACCGGCACTGCCGCCGAAGTCACCCCGGTCGGCCAGATCGGAGACTACAATTTCGAGGTCGGTGACCTGACCAAGCGCGTCGCAACCGAGTACGAAAAGCTGGTTCGCGCCTGACCCCCCGCTCGTCGAGCACTTTGTGCACTCCTCGCTGACCTTGCGAGGAGCGCACGAAGTGCGACGACGAGCGGCCCACAAGCGCACGTAGTAGTCAGACGATCTCCGTCTCGACTTCGATGTTGCCTTTGGTCGCATCCGAGTAGGGGCAGATGAAGTGGCCGCGCTCGGCGATCTTCGCGACGACTGCGCGGTCGATCCCCGGCATCGACACCACCAGTTTCACTTTCAGGCCAAACCCGCCATCCGACCGCGGGCCAAAGCCGACATGCGCAGTAACCGTGGTCTCGTCCGGCACGGTGCCCAGCTTTTCACTGTTCGCGGCAAATCGCATCGCCCCCAGGTAGCAGGCGGAATAGCCCAGCGCGAAAAGCTCGTCCGGGTTGTGACCCAGGCCCGAGCCGCCCAATTCCTTCGGGCTGGCATGAGTCACCGTAAGCTGTCCGTTCGCCAGCGCAGCAATGCCATTCCGCCCGCCGCCGGTGGCTTTGGCTTCGGTCCAGTATTTCACGTCGGTCGTCATGTCATGCTCTCCAGTAAATTATATCGTGCACGATATAACTGAAGCCGAATCGCTCCGTTGTCAATCGCTTGCATTTACATCGCGGGCGATATACCATCGCCATATGACCCCGACCCCGCCCGACATGCTCTGTTTCGCGCTGCATTCGACGGCGCATGCGGTTCATGCCGCCTACGCTCCGCTGTTGCAGCCGCTGGGCCTGACCTATCCGCAGTACCTTGTCTTGATGTCACTTGGTGCACAGGATGACCGCACCGTCGGTCAGCTGGGAACCGAGCTGCGGCTCGACACCAATACGATGACCCCACTTCTCAAGCGGATGGAGAAAGCCGGCTGGGTGCGGCGCGGCCGGAACCCGCAGGACGAACGTCAGGTGCGCTTGTCGCTCACCGACGATGGGCGCGCCCTGACTGAACGGGCAGCAAGCGTGCCGCGCGCTTTTGCCGAACGGACCGGATTTCAGGTCTCCGAACTGGCTGACATGCGCGACATTCTTCTGTCGCTGCGGGACCGGCTGAAGCCCGCAAAATCTTGACAAATCCTTAACACGCCCCTGCAAGTACTTGATTTTGCTTGCAGGGACAGGTCTGTCCACGGTGGACGGGTCAGTCGGACCGACCCCTCTCGATCCGCAGGAACTGGACCAAACGCGCAGCACCAGGGGCCCCCCGCGTCCGTAGCCAGGTCTCCCGCGGCGTGCGGGCCAGTCGCAGGAAGTGCTTCACCCGCGTGCCGGTAGACCGGGCGCGTCGGTCGGCAAGATGACGGCTCATGCTCTCCTCCCAAGGTTGCAGCAGAGCCTGAAGCTTGCGCCCGAATCGCCAGTCCGCCAACCCCATAACGAAGACCCCCCGCGTGATCTTGCCAGTCGGGCCGCTGCGTGAAAGTCTGGCGCGCAAATTGGGGGGGAAGATGCGACTACAAGGCAAGACCATCCTGATCACCGCCGCAGGCCAAGGCATCGGCCGCGCCAGCGCCATCGCCTGCGCCCGTGAAGGCGCGACCGTGATTGCCACCGACCGCGACGCCGCTCTCCTTTCAGGTCTGGACATGGAGACTCACCCCCTCGATGTCACCGATCCCGCCGCGATCTCCGCCTTGCGCGACAAGCTCCCCCCGCTCGACGGCCTCTTCAACTGCGCGGGCTACGTGGCGAACGGCACCATCCTCGACGTGACCGACCGCGACTGGGACTTCTCCTTCGACCTCAACGTGAAGTCGATGTTCCACACCTGCCGCGCCTTCCTGCCCGGGATGCTGGACCGCGCCAAAACTACGGGCACCGCCTCGGTCCTGAACATGGCCTCGATGGCCTCCTCGCTGAAAGGCTTCCCGAACCGCACCGCTTATGGGGCCACCAAGGCCGCCGTGATCGGCCTGACCAAGGCCATCGCCGCCGATTTCGTGAAAACCGGCCTCCGCTGCAACGCCCTGTGCCCCGGCACGGTCGACACGCCCTCCTTGCGAGGCCGCATCGCCGCCGCCGCCGACCCGGTCCAGGCCGAAAAGGACTTCATCGCCCGCCAGCCGATGGGTCGCCTTGCCACCACCGACGACATCACCCCGATGGTCGTCTTCCTCCTCTCCGACGAAAGCCGCTTTGTCTCGGGCCAGGCCTGCCTGGTCGACGGCGGCGTCACGATCTAAGCAAAGGACCTCTCGATGAAACTCCTCCGCTACGGGCCCAAGGGCGCCGAAAAGCCCGGCCTCCTTGATGCAAACGGCCAGGTCCGCGACCTTTCCGCCCATGTACCCGACATCGGCGGCGCGGCCCTATCACCCGAAAGCCTCAAGCGCCTCGCCGCACTGGATCCCGCCACGCTCCCCCTCGTTCCCGGAACCCCGCAAAAGGACTTCCGCCTCGGCGCATGCGTCGGCGGCACCCGCAAGTTCATCTGCATCGGCCTGAACTACGCCGACCACGCGGCCGAAACCGGCGCGGCCATCCCGACCGAGCCTGTCGTCTTCAACAAATGGATCACCGCCATGTGCGGCCCCGACGATGACGTCGAAATTCCCCGCGGCTCTGTCAAGACCGACTGGGAGGTTGAACTTGGCGTCATCATCGGCACCGGCGGCAAATATATCGATGAAAGTCAGGCACTTGATCATGTCGCGGGATATTGTATCGTGAACGATGTTTCCGAACGCGCGTATCAGAACGAACGCGGCGGCACCTGGGACAAGGGCAAGGGTTGCGACACCTTCGGCCCGACCGGACCTTGGCTGGTCACAAAGGATGAGGCGGGCGACATCGCCAACCTCAAGATGTGGCTCGACGTCGACGGCCACCGCTACCAGAACGGCTCTACCGCGACGATGATCTTCGGCGTCGCCCACATCGTGTCCTACCTGTCGCACTTCATGTCGCTGGAGCCGGGCGACGTCATCTCTACTGGCACCCCCCCGGGCGTCGGCCTTGGCCAGAAGCCGCCGGTCTACCTCAAAGGCGGCGAGGTGATGCGCCTTGGCATCGAAAACCTCGGCAGCCAGACCCAGCGCGTCGTGAAGACCTGATGGACCTCGGCCTGAAGGACAAGGTGGTCATCGTCACCGGCGGAGGCTCCGGCATCGGGGCCGCCGTCTCGGAAGTGCTGGCCGAAGAAGGCGCGGTCCCCGTCATCCTCACGCGCCGCGCCCCCGACGCGGACTGGCTGAAAGGGGTCACCAGCGCCGACGTCGTCCTTGCCGACCTCTCCGACGACGACCAATGCCGCCGCGCCGTCGCCGATATCCGCGCCAGGCACAGCAAGATCGACGGCCTCGTCAACAACGCAGGCGCCAACGATTCCATAGGGTTAGAGGCGGGCCCGGACGCCTTCCGCCAAAGCCTCGACCGCAACCTCGTCCACTACTACACCCTCGTCCACCTTCTGGCCGACGATCTCCGCGCCACAAAGGGCGCAATCGTCAACGTCGCCTCCAAGACAGCACTCACGGGGCAGGGCGGGACTTCGGCCTATGTCTCTGCCAAGGCCGCGCAACTTGGCCTGACCCGCGAATGGGCCGCCGCCTTCCTGAAAGACGGCATCCGTGTCAACGCCGTCATCCCGGCCGAGGTGATGACCCCCCTCTACGCCAACTGGCTGAAGACCTTCGACAACCCCGGAGAACACCTGGCAAAGATCACCCGCCGCATCCCCCTCGGCCAGCGCATGACCACCCCGCGCGAGATCGCGGATACCGTGGTGTTCCTCCTATCCGCCAGAAGTTCTCACACCACCGGCCAGTGGCTGTTCCCCGACGGCGGCTACACCCACCTCGACCGGGCGCTCAGCTAAGCCCCCCTCAGCCTGTCCACCGCCCAGCGCGCCGCGTCCGCAACCGCCGGATCCGCATCCTCCACCAGCCCTGCCGCCGCCGCCGCGAGTCCCGGCTGACCCGAGTTGCCAATCGCATACAGCACGTTCCGCACGAACCTGTCGCGACCGATCCGCTTGATCGGCGAGGCGGCAAAGCGCTGCCGGAACCCTGCGTCATCCAGCACCGCAAGCTCGGCCAGTTCGGGCAACCCGTGCTTCGGCTGATACCCGATTTCCCGTGCTGCCACGGCAAACTTGTTCCACGGACAGACCGCAAGGCAGTCATCACATCCGTATATACGGTTGCCAATACTTGTCCTGACATCTGTATCTACAGGCCCGCGATGCTCAATCGTCAGGTACGAGATACAGCGTCGCGCATCCAATTGATAAGGCGCAGGAAAAGCTTGGGTCGGGCAGATGTCCAGGCAAGCTGTGCAACTCCCGCAATGACTGATCTCCGGCGCGTCCGGCTCCAGCTCAAGCGTGGTGAAGATCGCGCCCAGGAAGACCCAGTTCCCCAGATCGCGCCCCAGCAAGTTGGTGTGCTTGCCCTGCCAGCCCAGCCCCGCCGCCTGCGCCAGGGGCTTTTCCATCACCGGCGCCGTGTCGACGAACACCTTGATCTCGCAGCCCGAGACCTCGACCAGCCACCGCCCCAACCGCTTCAGCCGCCGCTTCACCAGGTCATGGTAGTCCTTCCCCTGCGCATAGACCGAGATCACGCCCCGGTCCCGCTCCGCCAACCCGGCCATCGGATCGCTGTCAGGAGTATAGGCCTCCGCCAGCATGATGACCGACCGCGCCTCGGGCCACAGCGCCGAAGCCGACCCGCGCCACTCCTCCCGCTCGGCCATCCAGCTCATCTGACCGTGTCGCTCCTCGGCCAGGAACGCCCGCAACCGCCCCGCCGCCTCGGGCACAGCATCCGGTCGGCAGACACCAACTTTCACGAACCCCTCCTGATGGGCTCGCTCCACCAGCTGCTCTTTCGTCAGCCCTTTCATCTGTCCACAAATATCCCGGGGGTTTTGGGGCTGGCCCCCAATCGGCATTCAGGTTCAGAAATCCAGGTCGGCATAATGCGCCGAGGGCGGAAAGCCCGAGATCTGATCCGCCAGAAGCGGCCGGAAGCTTGGCCGTGACTTGATCTTGGCGTACCAGTCCTTCAGCACGGCATGCCGGTGCCAGTCCACGTCGCTGATGTAGTCGAGACAGCTCAGATGCGCGGCGGCGGTGAAATCGGCCAGCGTCATCACATCCCCGGCCAGCCAACGGCGCTGGTCCAGAAGCCAGGCCATGTAGTCCAGGTGGTACTTGATCCGGGTCGACCCAAGCTTGACGTTCTTCGAATCCGGATAGCCCTGACCAGTGACCTTCTTGTTCACCCGCTCGTACAACAGCTTCGACGTCACTTCGTTGTGGAATTTGTCGTCGAACCAGGCACATAGCCGGCGAACCTCATAGCGGCCGTCCGGGTCCTTCGGCATCAGCGGCACTTGGGGTGCGATCTCGTCCAGGTATTCGCAGATCGCCTGGCTTTCGCTCATCGTCCGGGTGCCCATCTTGAGGATCGGCACCTTTCCCGCCGGATTGCGGCGCAGGAAGTCGGGCGAGGGCTCCCAATACCGCTCTTCCACCAGTTCGGCCTCGATCTTCTTTTCCGCCAGCGTCAGACGCACTTTGCGGCAGAAGGGCGATAGTGGAACGTGATACAGGCGGTTCGAGGGGCGGTTCATCTTTGCGGCGGCCTCCGGTCTTGCCCTTCATTGCCGCGCCGGGGGCCGGAATTCAATCCCCGGCCGCGATCAGTCCTCGAAACAGGCAGATCTGCCGTCGACGGCGATGGTTTCGGCCCCGGCCATGATGCTGCGCGTCCGGCTGCGGACAAAGGTGGTCGGTTCCGAGGCGCTGCGACCCTTGGGATCGGGCAGCACCGCCGCCAGCCGCGCCGCCTGCAGGGCGCTCAGGTCCTTGGCGTCGACACCGAAGTGATGCTGGGCGGCGGCCTGGATGCCGAAGACGCCTTCATCGAACTCGGCAACGTTTAGATATACCTCAAGAATGCGCTGCTTTGACCAGACAAGCTCGACCACTGGGGTCAGCACCGCCTCCATCGCCTTCCGCACCCAACTGCGGCCATGCCACAGGAACACGTTCTTGGTGACCTGCTGGCTGATCGTCGACGCGCCGCGATTGCTGCCCTCTTCGATCGCCTTGCGGATCGCGGCCATGTCAAAGCCCCAGTGGTTACAGAAATTTGCGTCTTCGGCAGCGACCGCCGACCGACCCATCACCGGGGCGATCTCTTCCCAGGAAACCCAGTCCTTCTCGACCCCGCCTAGCCGCCATGCCTCGCCCAGTTGGTAGAGGTTGATGGGCGGCGGCACCAAGGCAAAGATCAGGATCAGCGCCGCAAATCCCGCCGCAACCGCAGCCGCGGCGCGCCCCGCCCACTTCAGCACCGTCCGGACCCGGGACGGCCGGACCGCCTCAGCGTCCTTCGCCTTCCCCTTGCGCTTGCGCGCTGGAGATCTGGACTTTGCGGGCGGTTTTTCGGCGGATCGTTCGGTCATTCTGTCACAAGGGGGCAGGTCCGCCGCGCCCGTCAAGGTGGAAGTCGGTCAGAAGGCGTCGTTTGGCTGGCCCTGATGCAGCGCGGAATCGGGAATCTGGTCGTGCATGTCGACCAGCGCGTCTTCGGCATCGGGGCTGAGCCGCGTCCAAAGGATTTTCGGGCTGCCCTTCCCGCCTTTCAGCGCTTCAACCACGCGGTCGCGACCCAGTAGCCGCACGCGCATACCGACGGCCGCCCCACCTTTTTCCAGGCTGCCGCCGACCTCCTGCACGAAGCGCGCATCAAGGCCCGTCGCCCCGAACCGGGCAGCAAGACCCTTGCCTTTGGGCTGGCCCTTTCCGGAATCAAGGAACAGAAGCCCGATCAGCGCGCCCCAGCGCCCACCGGCCAGCGGCTCACCCGTCGCAAGATCGATCGACTGGTTGACCGAGACGCGGCCCGTCTTGTCGCGGGTGACGACCACGATATCCTCCGGTTCAGTCCCTGCCTGGTGCTGCATGGCGACCAGATTGTCACCCGCGACAAAGGCGGCGGTCTGGCTGCGATAGACGGCGATGATCAGGTCGGACACGTCCCACGCTCCACGGTCGCTTTTCTGCTCGCCACTTTAGGCGCGGCCACAAACAGGCAACAAGGGGAAACATGACAGCATGCCTTTCGGTCCAGCAAGGCCAGGGTTGTGATCGCCAGAGGTTCGCCCTATCTGCCGCTTGCGCAGGCGATTGCTGTAGCGCGGAGGAGGCAGAGACGTTGATTTCGCGCAGTCACGCCAAGGGAGATTCCGATTCCGAAGCCGTCTACTCTGACTGCGAGAAGTATCGCTATCTTTTGACCCGCACTTGGGGTTCGGGACGCAAAGCCTTGTTTGTGATGCTTAATCCGTCAACGGCGACCGAGGTGCAGAACGACCCGACAGTCGAACGCTGCGAACGGCGCGCCCGAACGCTGGGCTTTGGCGCGTTTCGGGTGACGAACATCTTTGCCTACCGGGCAACCGATCCCAAGGTCATGCGCGCGGCGGCGGACCCGGTGGGTCCCGGAAACGACGTCGCCATCCGCGACAGCGCTGCCTGGGCCGACATGATCGTTTGTGCTTGGGGCAATCACGGGCTTCACCTCGATCGGGGCGCGTCCGTCACCACCCTGCTGCGCGACATGCAGATGCCGCTGTGGCATTTCGGCCTGACCGGCCAAAGCCAGCCGCGGCATCCGCTTTACGTCGGCTATGCCCGGCAGCCCGAGCGGTGGTAAGGGTTACTCGGCCACCAGGCGGATCGCAGAAAGATCGACCGGCCCACCGCTGACCACCGCCACCTGGGCGCCGTCCAGGAAGATCACCTGCCCGTTTCCACTGGTGGTCGGCTCCATCGTGAGGACCGGGTCTTCGTGCACATCCGCGTCATAGTGGATCACCAGCTGGTCGTGGGCAGGATCAAAGTCGGCAACCGTGGTCACAGTGCTTTCAGACCAGTCTTGCACGATAAAATCGTCCGCGCCATATCCACCTGTAGCATAGTCGCCGGCTCCCAGCACAAGATGATCGTCGCCGCTGCCGCCATTCAGGAAGTCCATCTCGGCGCGCTGATCCCCGGTTTCAAGGCCGACCAGCCAGTCGTCGCCCTCACCGCCATCAAGCTCGTCCTGGCCACTGCCACCGGTCAGGCTGTCGTTGCCGATTCCGCCCGACAGCCAGTCGTTTCCGTTCCCGCCGTCCAGCTGATCGTTGCCTTCACCACCCAGAAGCGTGTCATGGCCAACGCCGCCGAAAAGACTGTCATCCCCCTCGCATCCGGCCAGACTGTCATAGCCCAGGCCGCCTTCGACCAGATCGTTGCCAGCATGCGCGAGGACAGTGTCGTTCCCGTCATCGCCCCAGATATCGTCATCGCCGTCGCCAGACCAGACCGCATCGTTGCCGTCTCCGGCCTCGATCGAATCGTTGCCCGCCCGGCCATCGATCAAATCCGACCCGCCGTTGCCGAAGATGACGTCATCAGCCCCGCCGCCCGACAGGATGTCGGCCGAATCGTCCCCTTCCAGGCAGACCGATTCATCCTCTTGCTCCGGGATGTCGTCCGACAGCGGCACGCCGGGTTCGTCCGGGATGTCGTCGAGAAGATTGCCATCTGCCAGAGAAGGTTCGTCTTCCTCGGGCAGGTCCTCGGACTCGTCCTGCTCCTCGTCGGTGCGGCCGGAAAGCAGCGCATCGGCAGCAAGGCCCGCCATCAGCGCACCAAAAAGACCCAGCATCGCAAGCACGCGCAGCACTCCTCAACTCATGAAACCGGCACAGTCCGGCACAAGCTCACCGCGTTAACCATATGTTAACGTAGGGAAATCTCCTCCTTCTTACCACAGGTCGCGTCAGATCGGCCGGAATTCTGGGTGGATGGTTAAGCCGCGTTTGCCATGACTATCGCAAACACTCTTTCCTTGGCGTGCGATTCCGCCTATACGCCCGCATCCGCCCCAATGGCGGAGCCTCCAAGGGCCCTGCTGGACGACATCCCGGCTTGCGCCATCACCTTAGCCAAGGAGACCCCGATGTCGATCACCGTTGAAGAAAAAGCCAAGCTTATCAAGGAATACGCGACCAAAGAGAACGACACCGGTTCGCCGGAAGTGCAGGTCTCGATCCTGTCGTCGCGCATCGCCACCCTGACCGAGCATTTCAAGGGCCACAAGAAGGACAACCACTCACGTCGTGGTCTTCTGATGATGGTTGCCAAGCGCCGCAAGCTCTTGGACTACCTCAAGAAGACGGACGAAGCGCGGTATTCCTCGCTGATCAGCCGCCTCGGCCTGCGCCGCTAAGCCCGGTAGCAGACCACCCGAACGCCCGCGCCCCAAAGGTGCGGGCGTTTTGCGTTGCTCCTCCGGGATGTCTATATAGACCCAAACGGAGGGCATCATGGCTGACGACAAATTCCCCGGCTGGCACGGCACCACCATCCTCGCGGTTCGCCGTGGCGGTGAGGTCGTGGTGGCGGGCGATGGTCAGGTCTCATTGGGGCAAACCGTGATCAAGGGCACCGCCCGCAAGGTCCGCCGGCTTTCCCCGGGCGGGCATGACGTAATCGCCGGTTTCGCCGGATCGACCGCCGACGCCTTCACCCTGCTGGAGCGGCTGGAGAAAAAGCTTGAATCCGCCCCCGGTCAGCTGGCCCGCGCCTGTGTCGACTTGGCGAAAGACTGGCGAATGGACAAGTATCTCCGCAACCTTGAAGCGATGCTGATCGTCACTGATGGCGCGTCGTTGTTCGTGATCACCGGCGCTGGTGACGTGCTGGAGCCCGAGCATGACGTGGCCGCCATTGGCTCGGGCGGGAACTTCGCCCTCGCCGCCGCCCGGGGCCTGATGGCAACCGACCTTCCGGCCGAGGATATCGCCCGCAAGGCCATGGCCATCGCGGCCGACATTTGCGTATATACAAACGGCAATCTGACCGTGGAACGGATCAAGGGCTGACCGGCGCTTGGAGGATGGCGTCGATCAGGGCCAGCGCCGGGCCGATCTCGCTCAGCGATATGCTCATCAGCGCGCCCTTCTCGTGCCGGGCCCATCTGACCCTGCCGCAGACCTGTTCGATCGCGCGCGACAGAAGCTCGGGCGGCAGCAGGACCTCGATGCCGATCCGCTTGTCGTTCGGTTGACGATGCAGCCGCAGATGCTGATCGTCAGGTCGCCCATGCAGGAAAATGCGCAGATCTTTGCGGTCGTGCTGAAGATCGACCACCATGCCTTTCGGCAGCACCGGCCGCAGGTCCTTGAAAACGTTCAGCCAATGCGCCCTGGCCTGCGCCGTGCGCAGCACCTCGTGCGCCTCCAGCGGATGCACCTCGCCCAGCATCACATCGCCCGCATAGGGCTGACCGCCGTGAGCAACCCAGGTCTCCTGGTGTCGTGACCAGTCGGGAAACAGCTGCAAAAGCGGCGTTGCGTTCCAGAACTTGTGCTCACCTATCGCGTGCAGCACGACCGCGCATTCCGACCCTTGCGCGCCCACTGGATGGTTGAACGCCATAGGCAAGGCTCTGACCGGCATGCCTTTTCCCGAAGCCGCCAGATACCAGGGCATCTCGTCGATCTGCGACGCCGGGGCCCCCGCCGCAAGCCGCGCTGCATAGCCATGCAAAAGGTCGGACGAGCCTCCCAGCTCTAGAAACCGGCGCGACACAGCGATGACGCCGCCGTTCGGCAGGGGAACAGCGGGGTCCAGCTGCAGCTCGCCGAACACTGCCAGCGTCGGCTCGCGCCGCTTGAAGGTGCGTCTCGGCAAGGCGCGCCAGGCAAGGCAATCAAAGTCCCACAGCGCATCCAGCCGACCGCGCACAAGGATATCGGCATCCAGCCAGACAACCTTGTCAAACTCTGTCAGAAGATCGGGAAGGTCCAGCTTGACCAGCACCAAAGGGCTGTATTGCTTCAGAAATCCCGCGACCCGCCCCGCGGTTGCCGCTTCCCCCAGCCGCGCCACCGCCGCCTGGGACGGAAAGGCCTGGAACCGGCAGTTCGGCCAAAGCCGCCGAAAGGCGTCCTGCTGATCCGGGGGCAGCCCGTCATGCCGGATCACCACTGTCGCATCGCATCCCGGGTCATGCGCCAGGATCGAGGCCAGCAGCGTCCCGGCTGCAAAGGCCAGGTCCGCGGTGATCCCCAGAACGATCGCCTTGGACGTCATCGTCCCCAGACTGCCAACCGGGGCATCGCCATCGCGATCACCCTTGGCCCAGCTCTTTCTTCACTTGCATGTAGGCCTGCAGGACCGCGTTCATCCGCGTCTGATACCCCGGACCCTGCGCCTTGAAGAACTCCAGCACTTCGGGATCGACGCGCAGGGAAATCAGCTTCTTGCGGGACTGCTCCGGCAGGACGGCATTGGTCCAGTGGTCGGGCGACAGCACCTTGGCAACGGGCTCTTCGGCCTGATCCTCGACGTCCAGCACCAAAGGAGAATTCAGCGCGCGCTTTTCCGCGATGCTCAGTCGTTTCGGCCCTTCGTCCATCATTCCCGGCACTCCCCTCAGCTCACGCGGCACCGCGCAACAAATCCTGCATTTCCAAGGCGTTGCGGCCCGCACTTTATACATACACCGAGTATATACGATCATGTGAATGTATATACGTTCGGTATCTCTCACCGTAGCTTACTTGGTTTGCGCCGACAAACCCCTTATCTGTGCGTGAACGATTTCCTGCCGAGGGTGGCCAAGAATGACTCCTGAAGACCTGCGCGCCGCCGTTGCAGCCGGAATCTTAAGCGAAGCGCAAGCGGCCTCGCTCTCCGCCCTCGCCAACGACCGCGCCGGAAAACGCGCATCCCTGCCCCAGGAGGACGAGCCGTTCGAGTTCTTCCGCGGCTTCTCGGAAATCTTCATCTCAATCGGACTTCTGATCCTGATGGCCGGCATCGTCGGCCTGATCGCCATCATGAGCGCAGGATTGCTCCTCTCGGCGATCCCCCTGATCACCGCGATCGTCGCCTGGTGGTTCGCGGGTTACTTCACACTCAAGCGACGCATGACCCTGCCGTCCATGGTACTATCGGTGGCCTTTGGGGTCGGGCTGGTGACCTTCGTCTTCACCGCCGTGGCACCCACCATCGCCAATGGCAGGATGATCTCGATTGTGGGCTTTGGCCTAGCAACCGCAGGGATGATCGCTTGGTACATGCGGTTCAGACTGCCCTTCGCCGCCTTCCTGACTGGCTGCTTTGCGCTGGGCGTCGTTTACTCGATCACCGCCACCGCGACGAACGTGGCGGGGGTTGTAACTGGGCGCATCTTCGGTGACAGCGGCTTTCGCACCTTCTTCGACCTGAACGAGAATCCCGCTTTCGCAACCGCTACCTTGCTCTTTGGCATCGGTGCTTTCCTTGTCGGCATGTGGTTCGACACCCGCGACCCGCACCGCCTGGGCCGCCATTCCGCCACCGCTTTCTGGTGCCACCTCCTAGCTGCCCCCGCGCTGGTCAACACCGTGGCCGTCACGCTTCTCAACGGCGGCGGTACCGGCTTTCTGGCCATCGCGCTCGTCCTGATCGCCCTACTTGCCCTGGTGATCGACCGCCGCAGCTTCCTCACCGCTGCTATCGTCTACATCGCCATCGTCATCACCTGGGTGATGGGTGAAGGCGACGGCACCGGTTGGATCCTCACCCTTCTCCTCCTCGGCGCCTTCATCACCGCCATCGGCACCTGGTGGGTGCAACTTCGCGCCTGGCTCATGGGCGTCCTGCCCGATTTCCCCGGCAAATCCCGGCTTCCCCCATACGGATCGACCGAATGACCGACCTGACCCCCCGCGAAATCGTCTCGGAACTTGACCGCTTCATCATCGGGCAGAAGGAAGCCAAGCGCGCCGTCGCTGTGGCCCTTCGCAACCGTTGGCGCCGCAAGCGCCTGGGTGATGATCTTCGCGATGAGGTCTATCCGAAGAACATCCTGATGATCGGTCCCACCGGCGTCGGCAAGACCGAGATCAGCCGCCGCCTCGCCAAGCTGGCGAAGGCGCCCTTCCTCAAGGTCGAAGCCACCAAGTTCACCGAAGTCGGCTACGTCGGCCGCGACGTGGATTCCATCGTGCGCGATCTTGTCGATGTCGCCATGAATGATACCCGCGCCCAGATGCGCGAAGAGGTGAAGGCCCGCGCCCACAAGGCAGCAGAGGATCGCGTCGTCGAAGCCCTCGCTGGAAAGGACGCGCGCGAGCAGACACGTGAGTTGTTCCGCGGCAAGCTCAAACGGGGTGAGCTTAACGACACAATGATCGAGATTGACGTCGCCGACGCTGCCCCGGCCATGCCGATGGGCTTCGGGATGCCCGGGATGGAAACGCAGATGCAGGGGCTGCAAGACCTGTTCAAGGCTTTCGGCGGTCGCTCGACCCGCAAGCGGATGACCGTCCTGCAAAGCTACGACATCCTGATCGGGCAAGAGGCCGACAAGTTGCTCGATGACGAAGCCGTCCGTGCCGCCGCCTTGGAGGCCGTCCAGGAAAACGGCATCGTCTTCCTGGACGAAATCGACAAGATCTGCGCCCGTAGTGACGCACGCGGGGCCGATGTCAGCCGCGAAGGCGTCCAGCGCGACCTTCTGCCATTGATCGAAGGCACTACGGTTTCGACCAAGCACGGCCCGGTCAAGACCGACCACGTCCTCTTCATCGCCTCCGGTGCGTTTCACATCGCCAAGCCCTCCGACCTTTTGCCCGAACTGCAGGGCCGCCTGCCGATCCGTGTGGAGCTTGCCCCCCTGACAGAAGAAGATTTCGTTTCCATCCTGACCGAAACCGACAACGCCCTGACCCGCCAATACAAAGCCCTGATGGCGACCGAGGATGTGGCCGTCACCTTCACCCCGGACGGCATCGCCGCCCTGGCCCGCATCGCCGCCGAGGTGAACCGAAGCATCGAAAACATCGGTGCCCGCCGCCTTTACACGGTGATGGAACGCGTCTTCGAAGAGCTCAGCTTCCACGCCCCCGACCGTGGCGGCCAGTCGGTGACCGTGGACGCCGCTTTCGTCGAAACCAACATCGGCGCCCTCTCCCGCTCCGCCGACATCTCGCGCTACGTATTGTAGGTCGGGCTTCAGACCGACTCCCCGCGCCGCAGACTCATGGCCTGACACTCCGCTCTACTCGCGGAGCCGACATGACGCCACCGCCGCCGAACACGCAGCAATGATCACCCCATCTCTCATCTTTGCCCAAATATCCCCACCGGAGGCACCTCCGCTTCCACCCGCGCACCACCCGGATCGGGGTCCACCCTTTCATACTGGCTCAAATATCCCCGCCAGAGGCAGCCACCGCCCAGCCTTGGCGCGACCGCGCAATATCAACGCACCGGTGGGACTGGGCGCCTTCCCTCCCCCTCCGCGGGGAGGGGCCGGGGGTGGGGGGCCTACCAGAATCCATATTCCTAACGCCCGGTAAACGCCCACAACCAACCTGTTGAAACCAAACGATCTCGGGCGATTGCCCACCGTGGACAGCCCCCTTTCCCGACCCTGCGCAACCCGATACTCTCCCCCCACACTCGGGGGGCAGCAGTGACCGAAGACACCGTCACGCCAATGATGGCGCAGTATCTGGACATCAAGGCCCAGAACCCTGGCGCGCTCCTCTTCTACCGGATGGGCGACTTCTACGAGATGTTCTTCGACGACGCCGTCGCCGCCTCCGCCGCCCTCGACATCGCCCTCACCAAACGCGGGTTTCACCAGGGCGAGCCGATCGCCATGTGCGGTGTCCCGGTCCATTCGGCCGAGGGCTACCTCCTCACCCTGATCCGCAAGGGTTTCCGCGTCGCCATCGCCGAACAGCTGGAAGATCCTGCCGAGGCGAAGAAACGCGGCTCCAAATCCGTCGTCAAGCGTGACGTGGTCCGCCTCGTCACCCCCGGCACGCTGACCGAGGATTCCCTCCTCGAAGCCCGCCGCCACAACTTCCTCGCCGCCTTTGCCGAGGTCCGCGACCAGGCCGCCCTCTCCTGGGCCGACATCTCGACCGGCGAATTCCGGGTGATGCCCTCGTCCCTCACCCGCCTTGGCCCCGACCTTGCCCGCATCGCCCCCCGCGAACTCCTTCTCTCCGAGGCCCGCGAAGCCGAAATCACCGCCGCCCTCGACCCCGGCCTCGCCATCACCCCGCTCTCCCGCGGCAGCTTCGATTCCACCAACGCCGAAAAGCGCCTCTGCGACCTCTTCCACGTCGCCTCCCTCGACGCCTTCGGCACCTTCGACCGCGCCGAGGTCTCCGCCATGGGCGCGCTCGTCGACTACCTCCACCTCACTCAGCGCGGAAAGATGCCCCTCCTCCGCCCGCCCGTCCGCGAACCCGCAGGCGGCACGATGCAGATCGACGCCGCAACCCGCCGCAACCTTGAACTGACCCAGGCCCTGTCAGGTGGCCGCGAAGGCTCCCTCCTCGCCGCCATCGACCGCACTGTCACCGCCGGCGGCGCGCGCCTCCTCGAACGCCGCCTCTCCTCCCCCTCGCTCGACCTCCACATCATCCACGCCCGCCAGGCCGCCCTCGACTTCCTTCTGGAATCGCCCAGCCTCCGGGACCAACTGCGCGAAGCCTTGCGCCGCGTCCCCGACATCGACCGCGCCCTCTCCCGCCTCGCGCTTGAC
>JBGSVS010000107.1:0-2336 GCA_041752895.1 Tabrizicola sp. | reverse complement strand
GGCCACGATCATGTAAGGCGGCACGTCCTTGGTCACGACCGCGCCCGAAGCGATGACCGCCCCCGCGCCGATGGTGACCTCGGGCTTGACGATGACGCCATGGCCCAGCCAGGTGTCCGGCCCGATCACCGTGCGGCGGCTGGCGCGATGGGTCATGAAATCGGCGTCATCCTCGACGTCGTCCCAGTAGTAGGCTGATCGATACAGGAAATGATGCAGGCTGGCATGGTCCATCGGGTGATCGGTCGGCCCGATCCGCGTCATTGCAGCGATGTTGGCGAACTTGCCGACGGTGGTATTGGCGATGTCCGACAACCGGTCGCAATAGGCATAATCCTCGAAGGTCGAGTTCTGAACCCGGCTGCCTTCGCCGACTTCACAATATGCGCCGAAGGTGGAATTGACGATCTGGCACCCGGGATGGACGAAGGGGTCGGTCGGCGAAAGCTTTGGCATCACTCGCCCTTGATGAGCTTGCGCCGCAACCAGCCGGAGAGGCTGTCCATCAGCATCACCATCAGGACGATGAGAACCATGTAGTAAGCCACTTCCTCCCAGTCCTTCTGGGTGATGATGGCCTGCGTGAGAAGAAGGCCGATGCCGCCGCCGACGATGGCACCGATCACGGTGGCGCTGCGGGTATTGGATTCAAGGTAGTAGAGCACCTGGGAAAGGAGGACCGGCGTGATCTGCGGGATGACGCCGAACCGCGCGCGCTGCAGGCTGTTAGCCCCGGTCGACTGGATGCCTTCGACCTGCTTTTCGTCGATGTTCTCCAAGGCTTCCGAGAACATCTTGCCGAAACTGCCGGTATCGGTCAGCGCAATGGCGATGGCGCCGGTCATCGGGCCCGGGCCGAAGGCACGCGACAGGACGATCGTCCAGATCAACCCGTCCACCCCGCGAATGAAGTCGAAGACCCGGCGGGCAGCAAAGCGCAGGGGACCGAGGGGATTGAAGTTGCGCGCGGCGAGAAACGACAGCGGCAGGGCGACCAGGGCCGCGGTCATCGTGCCAAGAAAGGCCATCAGGATCGTCTCGAAGATCGCCCAGGCGACGTCGCCGTGGCGCCACATCTTGTTGGTCCAGAATTCGCTGACCATGTAGCCGAAGTTCGACCGCGCGGGGTCGATCCGGTCAGCCGTCGTGGCAAGGCCGATCAACTCACCGAAGCCCTTGCCGTAGAACGGGCTGTCTAGGGTGAAGAACCAAAGCTCCCAACCCGGTTCGTATTTGAAGGTCTCGACCTTGGAGCGGCTGTAGCTGAAGCGCCCGGCGTCGGTGGTGACGGAGACCTTGTTTTCCGCCACCGAGATCCAGTCGGGGATTGGTTCCGGCGCGGTCAGGACGGGCTTGCCGCCTTCGGGGCGGATGTCGATGGTGCCGTAGCCGGGGACAACGAAGCGCGCGCCCTGGTCGTCGTAGGTGACGACATGGCCTTGCCCAAGGTCGATGGTGGTGACCGGTCCCGCGATGGTGACCCAGTCGGGCAGCATGCCCTCGGGGTAGGTGCCCTTGGTTTCGCCCTCGATTGCGACCTCGACGCTGCCGGTGCGGTTGTCGCGGGTGACATGGGTCTTGTGCGACCAGAAGTCGCCAAGAAGGATCGCGGCATTGTCGAAGCGGGCGCGCTGCATCAGGCCCGCGATGTCAAAGCTGATCGCGGCGTAGATGAGGTAGGCGAGGATCACCAGCGGGACGGCGATGGCAAAGCGACGCTTGCGGGCAAAGCCGGCGGTGACAGTGTCGGAAAGGGCGGGTGCAAGGGCGGTTGCGGTCATGATGCCTTAAGTTCCCTTCACCAGTTTCTCACGGTAGCGGTCGGAGATCTGGTCGATCACGACGATGGTCACGAACAGAAGCGCGAAGATGCCGACGACGTCGTCATAGCGGCCCTGTCCCCATTGCATCGCCAGTTTCAGGTCATGGCCGATGCCGCCTTCGCCGACAAAGCCCAGGATCGCGCTGGCCCGCACGTTGATCTCGAACCGCAGCAGCGCATAGGACAGCCAGTTGGGGGCCACCTGCGGGATCACCCCCAGCCACATGCGCTGGCCCCAGGTGGCACCGACGGATTGCAGGCCCTCGATGGGCTTGAGGTCGGCGTTTTCGGCCACTTCGGAGAAGAGCTTGCCCAAAGCCCCGCCGGTGTGCAGCGCGATGGCGATGACGGCGGGGACCGGGCCGCCGCCCAGGATGTAGATCAGCACCAGCGCGATGACGATTTCCGGGATCGCGCGCAAAGCGTCCATCGTACGGCGGAAGACAGGGATCAGGCGGGGCCAGCGGGCAAGGCCGCGGGTGGCCAGCAGCGACAGCGACATTGCGGCCAGCGC
>JBGSVS010000106.1:0-1840 GCA_041752895.1 Tabrizicola sp. | reverse complement strand
AGGTGAGGGCGGCTTCGGGGATAAGGTCATGGGAGGCGGCGGTCATGGGGCAAGTATGCGTCCGGGCGCAATGCGATGCCACCAAAATGCGCGCGCCGCGAGGGGGCCCGCGGCGCGACTTTGGTATGGGGTCCCGCGCTTAGCGCAGTTCGGCGGTGCGCATCAGGGGCGTGATGACCTTGACCTCGACCCGGCGGTTGCGCGGTTCGTTTTCCAGCGTGTCGATCAGAAGCTCGGTCTCGCCGTAGCCCTGGACGACCATGTTCTCCGGCCGGATGTCGAAGTATTCGGTCAGCGCCAGCGCCACCGATTCCGCGCGACGGTCGGACAGGGCAAGGTTGAGCGCCCCCTTGCCGGTGGCGTCGGTGTGGCCTTCGATCAGGAAGACCTCGGCCGGGTTCTCGTCCAAGAGCTCCTGCATCACGCGGCCGAGGTCGGCCAGATTGCGCGCCTCCTTGGCGGCGACGACGGCGGACCCGCTGGCAAAGGTCACCGGTTCGACGTCGATGGTCGCGGCAAGCGCGCGGACCTGCGGGATGTCGCGGATCTGGCGCAGCGAGAAGGTGCGCCCGGCCTTTTCCGCCTCAAGTGCCGCAAGCTCGCGCTTCAAAGCCGTGTCGTCATCCTTGGACGAGATCACGATCCGGCGCTTGGGCTTCGGCAAGTCACGGATCACCACGACTTCCTCTTCGACCAGATCGTCGATCAGCACGATCTCGCGGCCAAGGTCGTCGTAGGTCGCGCGGCGCAGCACGCGTCCGGTCGCATCGCGGATCGTCACCACCTGGCTGCCGTCAACGCGTTCCACGATGGTCCTGGTCGATCCGTCGCGGAAGGTTTCAGTCCGCACGGTGGACCCCGGGCGGCGGATCACGGTGTCGTCGTCTTTCAGCACGCGGTAGGTGCCGTCGGGCTGCAAGACGATGACCCGGTCGCCGGTGTTCGACACAACGCGGCTTTCGCCCGGCCCCTTGGTCGAGACAATGGGCGTCGCCGAAGCGGCGGCCGCATTGTTGTTGTTCTTGATGATCGCGCCAACAGCCAGCGCGCCAAGCACCAGAAGCCCGGCCTTTTCAAGATCCGAAAGCCCGCTTTTCTTGCCTTCCGACAGGGTCACGGGGGCGGCGGCGAATTCCTGGGCTGAGGTGCGGACCGTGCCTTCGGCAATCGTCTCGGTCACTTCGGCCACGAGGTCAGCGGGGTCAGCCTCGGGAAGGGCTGCCGTCCCGTCCGCGGCCGTTGTGGCCACCAACCCGGCCGCCGCAAGCGCCGAAGGGTCGATGGCGGTCGGGTCGGAGGTCAGAAGCTCGGTCAGGCTTTCCACTTCGGCTTCGGAGACCTCGGGCGTATCGACCGGCACGACTTCGACAGCGGGATCAGGTTCAGCAACCTTGAGGCCGGCAGCCGGGTCAACGATGACACCCTCGTCGCTTACCACAATTTCGGCCTCGGCTTCGGCAAGCGCCTCGGCAGCGACGACGGGATCGACGACCTCGCCAGTTGCGGAATCGATGATCGCATCTGCAGGGACTTCGGCCGCCGGATCGACGACGGTCTCTTCGGCGACAGGTTCTTCTGCAGCGGGTTCGGGCGCGGCGGGGTCTTCAACCGCGGGTTCTTCGGCCACGGTTTTCTCGACAGCGGGTTCTTCGGTCGCAGGCTCTTCCACGACCGGTTCTTCCACGACCGGTTCTTCCACGACGGGTTCTTCCGCGACGGGTTCTTCTACCACGGTTTCATCGACAACCGGTTGCTCGGCGACTGGTTCCTCGGTCGCTGGCTCTTCGGCTGCGGGGGTCGCTTCGGCTGCTGCCGCCTCGGCCTCGGCCTGAGCGGCCGC
>JBGSVS010000105.1:0-7714 GCA_041752895.1 Tabrizicola sp. | reverse complement strand
TGCCGTCCTTCATGAGCCCGGCTGGCGCCAAGGGGTCGCTCGCCTCGGTCTGCAACCAGATCGGGCTGACCACGACCGCAAACGGCGGGCTGACCACCGCAGACGACATGCAGGATGCCAACTTCGCGCTGGGAGAGCAGTTCTGTCTGGCGCGCAGCTTTGCCATCTCGAAGGGTGACGAGCTGACCGCGCAGATCGCGGGGTTCACTCCCGACCAGATCGCCGAGCAGTGTGCTGCCTTCGGGCCGGTCCTGAAGGATCATGTGGCGGCTCTGTCCCTGAAACCCGCAGCCGGTGTGCTGAGCGGGGTCGAGGGCTTTATCCTGTCGTCCGGCATGTCCCCGGCGCAGCTGTCGGGCACGGCCAAGGTCTGCCTTGGGGTCGGCTACGCCAAGGACGACCTGAACGTGGCCATCGGCTCGGCACTTCTGCTGGCAGCGATGGGCGAGCGGGGGTATTCGGAATACCTTGGCCACCACCTAAGCCAGGGCTTCGGTGCGACGGAACGGCCGGATCTGGCGCTGGACTGGTATCAGATGTCGCTGGACGCGATGGAGCAGGGCCAGACGGTCGTGGCTCCGGGCGTTGAAGGTCGGGATGCGGTGATCAAGAAGGCGTCCTACACGATCAACGGTCGAGCGTCCGAACTGGAGCCCGAGGTTGAGGTGCAAGAAGCGGCGCTGCCGGTGTTCGAGGTCACGCCTGAGGCCGAGGCGGTCGTCGATGAGGCCGCGGTTCTGCCGGTGCCCGAAGCGCCTGCAGCCGCGCCCGCCGAGGCGGATGTCGCGGCCGCAAGCGTCGAGGCGGTGCCGATGCCGGTGTCGGAGGCCGCCCCGAATGGCGAGATCTTGAATTCCGGCATGCAGGCCGCGATCATGGCAGCGCGTCTGCCACTGTTGATGTTCTCAAGCAACTGATGCCGGGTTGAGAGGGGCAGGTGAAAATGCCCCTTTTCATCCCGCGCGCCAGTCGCTAGATAGCGGGCGTCCAAACCGGGCCCACGTGCGGATGTGGCGGAATTGGTAGACGCGCAGCGTTGAGGTCGCTGTTCCTTAACCGGAGTGAAAGTTCGAGTCTTTTCATCCGCACCAGGGTTCGCTGGACAAAGCCAAGGGCGCGAGGGGCAATCCCTTCGCGCCCTTCGCCTTTCCGGGGCGATGACGCACCGGGAATGCATCCTTTTCTTGCAGGA
Organism: Tabrizicola sp.; assembly: GCA_041752895.1. Classification (GTDB taxonomy): domain Bacteria; phylum Pseudomonadota; class Alphaproteobacteria; order Rhodobacterales; family Rhodobacteraceae; genus Tabrizicola. Next base: position 6,522 of record JBGSVS010000105.1, on the reverse strand, counting down.
ATCACGGGCAGATTGGCCGTCCTGCGCGGAATAACTGCGCGTTCTTCCCGCTGCGGCGCAAAGCGGGCCAAACAGGTCGCGAAACTGCCCTTTGGCGTCGAAAAAGTGCGTTGCAATGGGGGTCACGTTTCGCTTTAGTCGAATCAAGCCAGAGGGCGACAAGCCCCGGAACCATCAGGGAGACACGGGTGACGGTTGAGCCCCGCAACGACGCCTTCGTCGCATTCGAGCACGTCCAGAAAAGCTATGACGGCGTCAGCCTTGTGGTGAAGGACCTGAACCTTTCCATCGGGAAGGGCGAATTCCTGACGATGCTTGGTCCCTCGGGGTCGGGCAAGACGACCTGTCTGATGATGCTTGCGGGGTTCGAGACCGCGACCAACGGCGAGATCAAGCTGGACGGGGTCAACATCAACCAGGTGCCGCCGCACAAGCGCGGGATCGGGATGGTGTTCCAGAACTACGCGCTGTTCCCGCACATGACGGTGGGCGAAAACCTGGCCTTCCCGCTGGAAGTCCGCGGCATGGGCAAGGATGAGCGCGAGGCCAAGATCAAGCGCGCCTTGGACATGGTGCAGATGGGGGCCTTTGCGAACCGGCGTCCGTCGCAGCTGTCGGGGGGTCAGCAGCAGCGGATCGCACTTGCGCGGGCGCTGGTGTTCGACCCCAAGCTTGTGCTGATGGACGAACCCTTGGGTGCCTTGGACAAGCAGTTGCGTGAGCACATGCAGTTCGAGATCAAGCACCTGCATGAAAGCCTTGGGATCACGGTGGTTTACGTGACCCACGACCAGGGCGAGGCGCTGACGATGTCGGACCGCGTCGCGGTTTTCAACGATGGCAAGATCCAGCAGCTTGCGCCTCCGGCCGACCTTTACGAACGCCCCGACAACAGCTTCGTCGCGCAGTTCATCGGCGAAAACAACAAGCTGATGGGCACGATAGAGGAATTGACCGGCGACAAGGCGCTGGTGCGGCTAACGACCGGAGAGCTGATCGACGCAACGGCCGTCAACGCCAAGGAGAAGGGCCACAAGACGCTCGTCTCGATCCGGCCCGAGCGGGTGGAGTTCAAGCCCGAGATGATGCCGCCGGGTGCGCACATGCTGGACGCCGAAGTGGTCGAAGTGATCTATATGGGTGACATCCTGCGAGCAGTCCTGCGGGTCGCGGACTCGGATAATTTTGTTATGAAGATGCGTAACACGCTGGGGCAGACTCGTCTGGAACCCGGCCAGAAGATCAAGGTGGGCTGGCATCCGCTGGATGCACGCGCGCTGGACCCTTGATGAGAATGTCCGCAAACGCGGCCAACAACCAGTAAACCGAAAACAGGGAGCTACACATGAAAAAGACCCTCATTCTTTCCACCGCGCTTGTCAGTTTTGGCTTTGCCGCCAATGCCGACATCACGGTGATGTCCTGGGGCGGAGCTTATGGCGAAGCGCAAACCGAAGCATTCGTGAAGCCCTTTGCCGCAGCTACCGGCAAGCCGACCGTCATGGTCGACAGCGACAACCCGGCCCCGGCGATCAAGGCCATGGTCGAAGCCGGCAACGTCACCGTTGACGTGGCCTCGGTCGAACTGGCCGACGCGATCCGCCTTTGTGACGAAGGCATGCTTGAGGCTATCGACCCCGCCATTCTGCCCGCAGGCGCCGATGGCACCCCGGCCATGGAAGACTTCCTTCCCGGTGCCGTGATGGAATGCGCCGTCTCGACCGATATCTGGGCGAACATCTTTGCCTATGACACCACCAAGTTTCCCGAAGGCCCGACCAAGGCCTCTGATTTCTTCGACCTGGAGAAATTCCCCGGCAAGCGTGGCCTCTTGAAGCAGGCGAAGTTCGTTCTGGAGCTCGCACTGATGGCTGACGGGGTTCCGCCGTCGGAGGTTTATGCCGCCCTTGACACCGCCGAGGGCGTTGACCGCGCCTTTGCCAAGCTTGACACCATCAAGGATCAGGTCGTCTGGTGGACGGCTGGCGCGCAGGCCCCGCAGCTTCTGGCGGATGGCGAAGTGGCGATGACCACCGCCTATAACGGCCGGATCTTTGCCGCCGCCGCCAACGAAGGCAAACCCTTCCAGATCGTCTGGGACGGCCAGATCTACGAGAACGAATATTTCATCATTCCCAAGGGCGCACCGAACCTGGCGGACGCGATGGAATTCGTCGCATTCGCCACGTCGACCGAAGGTCTGCGCGCCTCGGCCCAGCAGATCTCGTACGGCCCGGCGCGCAAGTCGTCGATGCTGGAAGAGATCATCTTCAAGGACGGCAAGACCGTCATGGCGCCGCACCTGCCGACCGCGCCGGAAAACCTGACCAACGCGCTGGCCGGCTCGCCCGAGTTCTGGGTCGACCATGACGCGGAACTGAACGAGCGCTTCCAGGCCTGGCTGGCGCAGTAATGACATTGCCGGGCGCGGGGGGATACCCCTCGCGCCCGGATCTTTTGAAGACGAGGCAGCAATGGCCGAGGCCGCGACAGACCTTCTGACCACCGCCGATGGCCGCCCGCTGAAAGCTGCTTTGGCCGCTGCACAGTCCCGCGCCAAACGCCGGGCGTTCTTTTTGGTGCTGCCGCTGCTTCTGTTCGTGCTTCTGACGTTCCTGATCCCGATCGGCTACATGCTGAAGCGGTCGTTCGAGCATGACGGCTTTGCCGCGTCCGCCCCGGCGACGGTCGCCTGGTTCGAAGCCAACCCCGATTTCGACCCGGCGAACCCGCCGGAAGAGGCCTATGCCGCGCTGGTGCAGGACCTGGCACTGATGCAGACCGCAAAGACCACCGGCATCGCGGGCACGCGGATCAACTATTCCGTCCCTGGCACGATCAGCCTTTTCAAGCAGGGCGCGCGTGAAGCGAAGGACCTGACCCCGCCCTTCAAGGAAAGCCTTGTTGCCATTGATGCCGACTGGGCCAAACCTGCGCTGTGGCGCGGCATGGCTTCGGCCAGCCATGTCTACACGGCCGAGTTCTACAAGGTCGCCTCGGACATGAAGCTGAACGACGGCGGCTGGGAACGGGGCGAGGACAACGAGCGGATCTACCTTTACCTCTTCTTCAAGACCTTCCTCATCTCGGGGATCATCACGGTCCTGTGCCTTCTCCTCGCCTTCCCGGTCTCGCACCTTCTGGCGACGCTGCCGATGGCGAAGTCCTCGCTGCTGATGATCCTGGTCCTGTTGCCGTTCTGGACCTCGCTGCTGGTGCGGACGACCTCGTGGATCGCGCTGTTGCAGGAACAGGGGATCGTCAATGACCTACTGGTCGGGATCGGGCTGATCGGTGACGATGGCCGCCTGTCGATGATGTACAACATGACCGGGACCATCGTCGCGATGACGCATGTGCTGCTGCCGTTCATGATCCTGCCTTTGTATTCCGTCATGCGGGTGATCCCGCCATCGTATGCCCGCGCCGCGCGGTCGCTGGGGGCCACCAGCTGGACCACGTTCCGCCGGGTCTACCTGCCGCAGACTCTGCCCGGGATTGCTGCGGGTTCGCTTCTGGTCTTCATCCTGGCCGTTGGCTACTACATCACCCCCGCGCTGGTCGGGGGCGCGGACGGGCAGCTGATTTCGAACCTCATCGCCTTCCACATGACGAAGTCGAACTGGTCGCTGGCCGCCGCCATTGCCGGGATGCTGCTGGTGGCGATCCTGCTTCTGTACTGGCTGTATGACCGGCTGATCGGCATCGACCGGCTGAAGTTCGGCTGAGGAGGACCCCATGGCGCTACCCACCTATGCCTCGCCGCTGGAACGGATCTGGCACTACACCTACCTGGTGATCTGCGCGCTGGTGTTCCTGTTCCTGATCGCGCCGATCCTGGTCGTGATCCCGCTGTCGTTCAACGCAGAGCCCTATTTCACCTTCACCGAGAAGATGCTGTCCCTGGACCCGACAGGCTATTCCATGCGCTGGTATGACACGCTTCTGACGCTGGGCCACCCCGCGCCCGAAACCGTGCGTGACAGCACATGGTGGTCGGCGGTGTGGGAGAGGGCGACCTGGGTGCAGGCGGCGAAGAACTCGTTCTGGGTTGGGCTTTGGGCGACGATCCTTGCAACCGTGCTTGGCACCATCGCGGCCCTGGGGCTGTCGCGGCCCGAGATGCCCTACCGGCGGCTGATCATGGCGCTGCTGATTTCGCCGATGATCGTGCCGATCATCATCATCGCGGTCGGGATGAGCTTTTTCTTCGCCAAGGCCTGTATCGCCCCCGACTCGGCAATGGGGGAGATCTTCGGGGTCTTTCTGTCCGAGAAGGGCTGTCTGGCGAACTCACACCTTGGGGTGATCGTGGCCCATGCGGTGCTGGGCATCCCCTTCGTCATCATCACGGTCACTGCAACGCTGACCGGATTTGACCAGTCGCTGATCCGGGCGGCGCAATCGCTGGGGGCAAATCCGCGCACGACCTTCTTCAAGGTCATCATGCCGCTGATCCTGCCCGGCGTGATTTCGGGCGCGCTTTTTGCCTTTGTCACGTCGTTCGACGAGGTGGTCGCCGTCCTGTTCATCGCCGGTCCCGACCAGCAGACCATCCCGCGGCAGATGTTCAACGGCATTCGCGAGGCGATCAGTCCGGCGATCCTTGCAGTGGCGACGATCCTTGTGGTCATCTCCACGCTGCTGCTGGCGTCGGTCGAGCTGTTGCGACGGCGATCCGACCGGCTGCGGGGTGTGTCGGGGCGCTGAGGGGCGAATTTTCGACGAAAATTCGAGTGCTTACGGCAGAAAGTGCAGCCAACCCCAGGTGGTGAGGATCGAGACGGCGGTCGCAACCAGCACGCTTGACGCGTTCACGCGCTTACCGACGCCATACATGTGGGCGAACATGTAGGCGTTTACTCCTGGCGCCATGGCCGCCGTTACTACGGCCGAGCGGAGCGCGTCGGCCCCCAGATTGAAAACCTGTGTCCCGAGCCCCCAGGTGATCGTCGGATGCAGGATCAGCGAGGCCAGGGTCACAAGGACGACGGGGCCGATGTCGCCCTCGATCCGGTAGCGGACGAGGACCCCGCCCAGTCCGAAAAGCGCCACCGGGATGGCGGCCCGCGATACCATGTCGACGCCGGACCAGAAAAAGCTCGGCAGCGGGTTTCCAGCCAGGTTGACGGCAAAGCCCGCGAGGATGCCGATGACCAGCGACTGCGACAGGATCGCCCGGACGATCTGGCGCATCAGTTTCAGTCCCGAAAGCCCATGCCCGCGCGAGCGCGCCCATTCCATCACCGCGATGCCGAAGCCGTAGAGCATCGGGGCGTGCAGGGAGATGATCGCGTAGTTGCCCTGCAGGGCCGCAGTGCCATAGGCGCGTTCGGTGATGGCAAGGCCAAGGAGGAGCGAGTTCGAGAAGAGGCCGGCAAAGCCGATGGCGACGGCGTCGGGCATCGGGCGGCGGAAGATCAGCATGGTGCCGAAGAAGCAGGCGAAAAAGCCCGCAAAGGCCCCGGCGTAGAAGCTGGTCATCAGGCCGACGTCATAGGCGACCGAAAGGTCGAGATGCGCGATTGACCGGAAGAGGAGGCAGGGGACCGCAAAATTCTGGGCGAACCGCATGAGGCCATCGACGGCGGGTTCGGCCAGGAGCTTTGCCCGGACGGCGGCATAGCCGAAGCCGATAACCAGGAAGACCGGGAGGATGACGTCGAGAAGAGCGCTCATGGCAGGCGTCGGACCGGGGGGTTCAAACCCCCCGGACCCCCGTGGGATATTTGTGCCAGTATGAAAGCCCCGGGGTCAGGGCTGGTTGTCATAGGTCACGGTCATGCCGTCGAAGGCGGGGGTGATGTGGGGCGGAAGCTCGGCGCGCAGGGTCTCGTAGTCGAGGTCGAGGTGCATGTTGGTGATGACGGCGCGGGCGGGTTTGGCGCGGGCGATCCAGCCAAGGGTCATGTCGAGATGGGCGTGCGTCGGATGCGGCTTGCGGCGGAGCGCATCGACGATCCAGCAGTCAAGGCCCTCAAGCGTCGGCCAGCTTTCTGCCGGGATGTCGACAGCATCGGGCAGGTAGGCGAGGGGGCCGATCCGGAAGCCGAGTGCGTCCATGCTGCCGTGATCTGCGCGGAAGGGGGTCAAGGTCACCGGGCCGCCCGCGCCGGGGACGGTGACCTGGCCGTCGATGGTATGAAGATCAAGGATCGGCGGGTAGGGCGAGCCTTCGGGCTGAACGAAGGCGTAGCCGAAGCGCGACAGAAGCGCCTCTTGCGTTGGCCCGTCGGCCCAGACCGGCAGGCGCTGGCGCTGGTTGAAGACCACCTGCCGCAGATCGTCGATCCCGTGCATGTGGTCGGCGTGGCTGTGGGTGTAGACCACCCCGTCCAGCGCGCCGACACCTGCGTCCAGCAGTTGTTCGCGCATGTCGGGCGAGGTGTCGATCAACACGCGGGTCATCCCTTCAGCCGTCTCGCGGGTGATGAGGAGCGAGCAGCGGCGGCGGCGGTTCTTGGGGTTCGTGGGGGTCGCAGTCGCCCCAGTTGCCGCCAAGGCGCGGGACGCCGCCCGAGG
>JBGSVS010000104.1:0-1632 GCA_041752895.1 Tabrizicola sp. | reverse complement strand
CGTGGGCGCAGCGAAGGCGCGTGGTGACGACGCCGAGTTTGAAAGGCTCCGGGCGCTGGTCACCGAAAAGAAGGCCGAGGGCGCGCGACTGACCGAAGAGGCGGGGGCCGAGGACGCCCGGCTGCGCGATGCGCTTATGCGGATCGCGAACCTGCCGCTGGACGAGGTGCCCGAGGGGCCGGACGAAAGCGGCAACGTGGAGATCCGGCGTTGGGGTTCGCCCCGGGCTATGGACTTCAAGCCGTTGGAACATTTCGATATTCCTGCAGCGAAGGCGGGGCTGGACTTCCAGACAGCGGCCAAGCTTTCCGGCTCCCGCTTTGTCGTCCTGCGCGGCGCGGTCGCCCGCGTCCACCGGGCGCTGGCGCAGTTCATGCTGGACCTGCACACGTCCGAACATGGGCTGGCCGAGACCTGGACTCCGGTTCTGGTGAAAGAGGAGGCGATGTATGGCACCAACCAGCTGCCTAAGTTTGCCGAGGACAGCTATCAGACGACGAACGGCTGGTGGCTGATCCCGACGTCCGAAGTGACGCTGACCAACTCGGTCGCGGGGGACATCCTTGAAGAAAGCGCCCTGCCCTTGCGGCTGACCGCGCATACCCACTGCTTCCGGTCCGAGGCGGGGAGCGCGGGCAAGGACACGACGGGCATGCTGCGCCAGCACCAGTTCGAGAAGGTCGAGATGGTGACGATCTGCACGCCGGAAACCGCGCTGGCGGAACACGAGCGCATGACAGGCTGTGCGCAGGCGGTTCTGGAGCGGCTGGGGCTGCCCTACCGGACCATCGTTCTGTGCACCGGCGACATGGGATTCGGGGCACAGAAGACGCATGATCTGGAGGTCTGGCTGCCGGGGCAGAACACGTTCCGCGAGATTTCCAGCGTGTCGACCTGCGGCCAGTTCCAGGCGCGGCGGATGAATGCGCGGTATCGCCCGGCGGGTGGCAAGCCCGAGTTCGTGGCGACGCTGAATGGCTCGGGCCTTGCCGTGGGGCGCTGCCTGATCGCGGTCCTGGAGAACGGGCAAGAGGCGGACGGGTCGGTTACCTTGCCTGCGGCGCTGGTGCCCTATCTTGGGGGCAAGACCCGGATCACTTCGGACGGCGCGCTCGTCTGATCTTCGGGAACCCATTGGGCAGGCAGGCGTTTTCGTTTGCCTGCCGCATCCCGGAGTGACCGATGACCCGCCTGCCCGCACTGATCCTGTTTCTGGTGACCATTGCCTTCGGGCTTGCGCCTTTGGTGACGCCACCCTTCACCGGCTATGACCCGACGTTGTTTCCGGTTCATATCGGGCGGCCTGCGATCCAGCCTGCGGGCTATGCTTTCGCGATCTGGTCGGTGATCTACCTTTGGCTGATCGTCCATGCGGTCTTTGGGCTGTGGAAGCGGGCCGAGGACCCTTTGTGGCAGCGCGTAAGGCTACCGCTGACCGTGGCGATTGGCGTTGGCGTGATCTGGTTGTGGATCGCGGGGCAAAGTGCGGTCTGGGGCACGGTGACGATCTGGATCATGGCGGCGGGGGCGCTGGCGGCCTTTCTGCGCGCGCCGACCGAGCCGGACCGCTGGCTTCTGTCAGGACCGCTGGCGATCTTTGCAGGCTGGCTGACAGCGGCGGCGGCGGTGTCG
>JBGSVS010000103.1:0-3321 GCA_041752895.1 Tabrizicola sp. | reverse complement strand
CCTTCGCGGGCTGGACCGGGTTGCGCGGCGCAAGGTCCAGCGGCGGAGCGGCAATCCGCATGTTGCCCAGAAGATCAGCCCAAAGATCGTGGCGCGATTCAGGCTTCAGATGCACCTTGTGGATGGCATCCCCCGCCGCGTCAAAGACCTGCAGACTGCGCTTTGGCTCGTCTTCGCCCGGCTCCTCGACCGCGAAGGCGTGAACCCAGTGCTTGGGGAAAATCCGCAGGTCGATCTCGGGGTCCAGCACCATCGCGGCGAATGCGCCGGTGCGATAGTCGGAATAGGTGCCACGCCGTTCATGGACGCAATGTTCGTTCCGGGTCAGCGCCATGACATCGCCCAAACGCCCGACCCAGGGCATCAGCCGGTCAGGATCGGCGACAATGGCCGTGGTGCCGTGGCCTACAAAGGCCGCGACCAGCTCGGCCTCGGTGATCCGGTGTTGGGCGGCGAAGTCGCGGGCGCGCGCCTTGAGGTTCTCGGCGCGCAGAGCGCGGATCTGATCTGGGCCAAGCCGGGCCATGGGCATCCTTCCATCGGTTCTGGGGGACGCGCGTCACTGGCGGAAAGCTGGGGCGCGAGGGGCATTCATATGTCAAGACGAATACTTGACAGTTACACTCAGGCTTTCTAGAAGCCATTTCCTGACAGTTCAAGTCAGAATCTTCTGCCGCCAGCCCACGCCGCAACGGCCATGGCCAGCCCTTCCGCAGACCGACCCGAAGGGATGACCATGAAGACGCCGCTACGCCCCGCAAGACGCGGGCTTGTCCTGACCACCGCCATCGCCATCGCTCTCGCTGCCCCGTCAGCGGCGCAGGAAGCCGAGGAAGGCATCTTCCAGATGCTGGGCCGCATCATCTTTGGCACCGGCACGGCCAAGGTCGCCATCGACACGCCGCAAGCCGTGACCGCGCTGGAGCAAGAGGACCTGGACCGCAAACAGGCAGACAACATCGGCGACGTGCTGAAGGGGGTGCCGGGCGTGCAGTCCGCCGGTGCCTCGACCCGGCCACTGGGCCAGGCCTTCAACATCCGCGGCATCGGCAACAGCGAACAGACCGCGTCGGAAGAACGGATCAAGGTGGTCGTCGACGGTGCGCCGAAGTTCTTTGAACAATACCGGATGGGCAGCTTCTTCGGCGATCTTGAACTGTTCAAGCGGGTCGAGATCCTGCGCGGCCCGGCGTCTTCGACGCTCTATGGCTCGGGCACCATCGGGGGCGTCGTGGCCTTCACCACCAAGGACGCCAGCGACTATCTGGCCGACGGAGAGACCAGCGCGCTGCGCTTCAAGCTGGGCTACGAATCGAACGGCGACGTACTGAAACCGGGGGTGATCTATGCCCACCGCGCGGGCAACGCCGACTTCCTCTTGTCGCTGAACGCCAGCACCGGCAACGACAAGACGGATGGCGCGGGCAATGTGCTGGCAGGCTCGTCGCACGAATCCGTCTCGGGTCTGGCCAAGGCCAAGTTGAGTTTTGGCGACGACAGCGACCAGACCCTGACCTTGGCCCTGTCGCGGACTGACACCGACATGGACGGTGCCGCCGTAGCGCAGACCGGCGGGGCGGCGACGATCCCCACGTTCGGCTTTGCCGATGTCCATGCCATCGACGACACCGCAAGCCTGACCTGGCGGCATGAGGTCGCGTCGAACGACCTTCTCGACCTGACGGTGCAGCTTTCGTACACCGACACCTCGGTCTCCAAGCGCAACTTCACTGGCAGCACAGTGACCTGCGCTGTGGGCACGTTCCAGGTGCTGTGCCCGGCGGACTTCGGCTATGCCACAACCGCGTTGAAGATCGAGAACACCGCCGACCTGTCGACGGGTGACTGGCAGAACTTCCTGACCGTGGGGGTGCAACTTTCCGAGCAGGAACGCAGCGCCACCTCATCGCTTGGCGCGCTTGGGTTCCATCCCGAAGGCACCGACCGCAAGATCGGCGTCTATGCGCAGGGCGAGTTCATCTGGAACGACAGGCTGACGCTGATCCCGGGGCTGCGGGTCGATTTCGGCGACCGGACGCCCTCGGCGACAACGGCGGCTGCGGGGGGCACCAGCGCTTCGGACGAGGCAATCTCGCCCAAGCTGTCGGCGCTCTACAAGATCGACGACAACTGGGGTGTGTTCGGCACGCTGGCCCGCACCGAGCGGATGCCGACGCTGGACGAGTTGTATTCGACCGACGGTGGCCGCCTGCCCAGTCTGGACCTGCAAAAGGAAGAAGCGGATTCAGTCGAGCTTGGCCTGACCTACCAGCGAGAGGGGCTGTGGGCCGAAGGCGATAGCCTGCAACTGAAGGCGACGGTCTTTCACAACGACATCACCAACATGATCGCGACCAACAGCGCCACGGGTGCCGTGCCGCGCTACCTCAACCTGCGCCGGGCGGAAATCTGGGGCGGCGAGCTGGAGGCGAGCTATGACGCCGAATTCTGGTTCGCGAGCCTTGGATACAGCAACGTGAAATCGGCCTATCGCGACATGCCCGAAGCGGTTGCGAATGGTCTGACGATGTCTGATACGCCTGCCGAGAATGTCGCTCTGACGCTGGGCGCGAAGATCCCGGATCGGGGACTGATCCTGGGCTGGACCGCCTTCTACTACAATTCGATCACAACCTACTCTGCCGCGACTGCGGGCGGGGGACCGACGGCTGTTCCTGCCGGAACGCCGACCCACACGCCGGCCTACGACACTCATGATCTCTTCGTCACGTGGAAGCCGGAAACCGGGGTGATGGCCGGAATGGATGTCACCCTGACGGTCGAGAACGTCTTTGACGCCGACTACAAGAACAACCTGTCGCTCGACCGGGGCGAGGGGATGAACGCGAAACTCACGATCGGCAAGAACCTGAGATGGTAAGGGGTTTCGTCTCGGCTGCGCTTGTCCTGCTGGCCGGGGCGGCCTTTGCGCAGGAGGGCGGAAGCCCTCCTGTCGTATCCAGCGAGGCACCCGTGTTGGAGGGGGCAGCGCCGGACACCGAAGCGCCGCCGCAACGGCCGGGTGTCCTTGCCGGACCCGCTGAAACTACGCCAGCGGATCAGGGCCCGGTGCCTGAGGATGCCACCGCGCTGGAGGCGGCTGCGCCTGAGACGACCGTGGCGGTCGAGACCGATCTGGTCAGTCTGGTCCAGAAGGCGCACCCTGTGGTGCAGGCAGTGATGGCGACATTGACGCTGGCCGTGGCCGCCGTGCTGACGGTCTTCCTGTTCAAGATCGTGGAGTTCGCGCTTGCCTTCGCGCGGCTTCGCCGGGCGTGGGCGAAGATCGCGGCGGGTGCAGGCCTGGTCGCCTTGCCCGGC
>JBGSVS010000102.1:0-1544 GCA_041752895.1 Tabrizicola sp. | reverse complement strand
GCGCAGCACCGTCAATGCGATCAGGCCCGCCACCACGACCGCCAGCCCCAGCGCCCGGGGCACAGCCCGGACCAACCCGATGGGACCCGCCATTGCCAGAAGGGCTCCGAACAGCGTCGCGATCAGCCCGAACAGGATCATCGCCGGATACTGCCCGATCCAGTCGTTGTCACCCGCCTTGACGACCGCCCAGACCAGCGCCCCGCCAAGGCCGCCCGCCAGCGCCAGTTGGACCCGCTTTGCTATCTGTCCCGTCATCGCCGGTCTCCCTCTGGCCGAAGTTCTGCTGCCTGGCCCTGTCTCGGCATAGTCAGGATTTCCCGTCCGTTGCCAAGGGCCTGCACCCGACGCAGACTGGCCATGTCACCCGAAAGGACCGCCATGCCCCCCGCCTCCGCCACGCCTTCCGCCCACGCCACACCCCTGATCCGCCCCCTTCGCCCCGAGGATGAAGCCGATTGGCGCAGGCTTTGGTCCGCCTACCTTGCGTTCTACAAGACCACCGTGCCGGAAGAGGTCTACACCTCGACCTTCGCCCGGCTTCTGGGCGACGACCCGCAGGACTTCTCCGCCCTCGTGGCCGAGGCGGACGGCAAACTCCTCGGCCTTACCCATTACCTCTTCCACCGCCACGCCTGGAAGATCGAGCGCGTCTGCTACCTGCAGGACCTCTACGTCGACCCCGAGGCTCGCGGCACCGGCCTTGGCCGCAAGCTGATCGAGGCCGTCTACACCCGCGCCGACGCCGCAGGCGCCCCATCCGTCTACTGGCTGACGCAGGACTTCAACGCGGAGGCGCGCCAGCTTTACGACCGCATCGCCCAAGTCACGCCCTTCATCCGCTATGTGCGCAAGACCTGAAAATCAAGCGCGCCTTCAGCCATTTCGCAGCCGCCGGAATTGGGGCTTGCAGTGTTGCAGCGTCCAACGGCCTTTCGCCCGTGACGAAAGTTGACATGCACATGAAAGGCATTCTCGACTTTGCCCAAACCCTGGATGCATACGGGCACAAACCAGAGTTTGATCCCCGGACCTGCCAGATCGTCGATGCACCGGCAGCAGAACGAAGGGACTTCGGGTCTCACCTCGTCTTTGCATGTCGGATCAGCACTCCAAAAGGAACATTCTATTCAGACAAGGGGTATGACCGCGCGGGTCGGGTTGTGGATGGCGGCCAAGGATTTGAAGAGGAAGCGGGCTGATCGTGCAGCGAAAGGCCGCACTCGTACCGATGCTGTCGGTTGCCTCTCCGGCATCGACCTTTTCCGCTGACAACCGACAGGCGACGGCTTGAAGAACGCGGCAACAGGCCGACACAGCGGGATCGCGGCCCCGACCCGGCCGCCCGCCCAAGCGTCAGGACGGCATGCCTCCAGACCCTCAACGCCCTACCTCAGCTCTTGCCCTTTTCCAGATACTCCCGCCGGAGGCACCCAACGCGCGCCAAAGGCGCTGCCGTCCGGCCACCCGCGCGCGACGATAAGCCGAAGGCGCGACGCAGGAGCCGCTACTTCTGCAGCACCCGCAGATGTTCCGCGATGCCG
>JBGSVS010000101.1:0-4873 GCA_041752895.1 Tabrizicola sp. | reverse complement strand
TATGGCGGCATCGACGGCGTTGCCACCGGATCGCAGCATCTCGACAGCGACCTGGGCTGCGATCGGATGCGACGTGGCGCAGAGGCCGTTCCGGGCATAGACGGCCGAGCGGCCGGGCAGGTGAAGATCGCGCATTTTGGTCCCCCGGAATTGACCGGAAGCTAGGTCGGTCCGCGCGGGAAGCCAAGGGGAAAGGAAGGGTGCAAGAGGGGCGGGCGGCAAGGGTCGGCCTTCGCGCTGGGCGGTGGCGTGGATCAGCCCGGAGCATCCCCGTCGGCAAGGTCGAGCCCGCCGTGAGGCAACAAGAACCCGAGCCGGTTCTGCCCGTTGACCCGCGCATAGGTCAGCCCGACCGAGAGCGACCGGATCAGGTGCCAGCCGAAGCCCCCCTCGGGCAGGTCGGCGAGTGCGGTCATCGGCCCACCGGGAAGGCGGCCTTCCGGCAACCTTTCGCCCGGCATGGCGCGACCCTGGTCGATCACCCGGCAGCGGATACCGTCCGGATCGCCGGTCAGCGACACCGTAACCCGGCCACCGCCAGCGCCATAGGCATGTTCGACCACGTTGTTCAGCACTTCGGCCAGGACAAGTTCGGCCACGCTACGATCTTCATCCGACAAGGCGGACAGCGGCGGCAAGTCCAGCATCTGTGCCAAAGACTGTTGCACCGACACCGGGTCGGCCCAAAACTCCAGCCGGAGTTCTGGTGCCTGCACCGCAGCTTCAGGCACTGGCAGCCTGCGCAACCGCGATTTCCAGCGAGGGGTGAATGGTGAAGACGCTGTCCATCCGGGTCAGTCGGAACACCTTTTCGACCGTCGGCGTCAGGCTGGAAAGTTCCAGCACACGATCGGGACCAAGCAGCTTTTTCACCGCGACGATGGCACCAAGACCCGACGAATCAAGGAACTGGACCCGCGCCATGTCCAGCACCACCCGCGCCGGGCCATCGCGGGTCACGTCGCGCATCTTTTCCTTGAACTGGATTGCCGTTGCGGCATCGATCCGGTCTTCCATCACGAGAACCGACATGACTTTCGGCCTGGTCTGAGTCTGCAGTTGCATGGCGCACCCCTTTGCTTGCGTTTCCCGCAGCCTAAGGGGTAAAGGGTGAACAAGTGGTAAGCGGCCGACGATTTCGTCAGTTCAGCTGGAAGGTCACCGGATAGCGACCGTCCTCGAAATCGCCGAAAAGATCGCCGAGATCGGGATGATCTACCGGCTCACCGGTTTCATCGGGGACGAGGTTCTGTTCCGAGACATAAGCCACGTAGTGGCTTTGGCCGTTTTCAGCGAGCAGATGATAGAACGGCTGGTCCTTCGAGGGGCGGCTGTCTTCGGGAATGTTGTAATACCATTCCTCGGTGTTGGAAAAGATTGCGTCCACGTCGAACACGACACCACGGAACGGGTGCTTCTTGTGTCGAAGCACCTGACCGATGTGGTACTTGGCGTGCGTGGTCTGCATCAAGGTCAGTCCCCCAGATTTTATTTACGCTCTTGCCGTGCGGCTGTCCACTTTGCCACGCTGCGCGCAGGGAAACAGTCTGTGGGCCAAGCCCCGACAGTCCGGCAGATTTCCGTCCGCTCGCGGCTTTCTGATGTCACGGCAGGGCCTTCCCCATTTCATCCCGAAAGCGAATACGCTAAACTTCAGGCAAAAGAAAAGTGCACGAGGGGCAAATGAGCAGGTTTCTCCGTGCGTCGCTGGTGGTGCTATGCCTTGCGTCCTGCGGGGGTGGCGGCAACTACCCGGCGCCCAGGCAGTTGGACGACGCATGCGCGATCCTGCGCGAACGGCCGCAATATCTGCGGGCGATGTCGGACGCCGAACGGCGCTGGGGCATTCCGGTCCATGTCCAGATGGCGACGATCTACCAGGAGAGCAAGTTCGTCGGCAACGCGCGTACGCCGCACACCTTTGCGCTGGGCGTGATCCCGATGGGACGGCAAAGCACGGCCTACGGCTACAGCCAAGCCCTGAACGGCACCTGGGAGGAATACCAGAAAAGTGCCGGAAACCGCCGAGCCAAGCGTGACGACATCGGCGATGCGACCGATTTCATGGGTTGGTACATGGACGAGTCGGCGCGGTCGCTTGGCATCCCGAAGGATGACGCCGAGGCACAGTATCTGGCCTACCACGAAGGGCGGACCGGCTATGCCTCGCAGTCCTATCTGGACAAGCCCTGGCTGGTCGAGGTTGCGGCCGCCGTGGATGCACGGTCTGCGCTCTATCGCGAACAGCTCGCCTCTTGCCGTTAGCCTTGGTGATCTAGCCCACCCGTTGGTAGGCGAGCGCAGGCTTTCGGCCCGCCTCCAGCCTGAAGTTGGCGATGTAGCGGATCAGTTCTTCGGCAATTTCCGTCATGGCCGAGGTCGTGTCTGCCGTCTCTTGTGCCATTTCGGCGTTGCTTTTGGTCGAGGTGTCGATCTCGTTCATCGAGACGGTGACCTGCTGCATCCGCCCTGCCTGCTGCGTCGCCGCGTCGTTCAGGGCGGTCATGCGGGCGTGGATATCCGTGATCGCGCCCAGGATATGCGAGATCGACGCCCCAGCTTCGTTCACAAGTGCCTCGCCGCTTTTCACCTGATCGGACGACTGGCCGATCAAGGCGGCGATTTCTTTGGCTGCAACCGACGACCGCTGGGCAAGCGCGCGCACTTCCGAGGCGACAACCGCGAACCCGCGTCCGGCGTCGCCTGCCCGGGCCGCCTCGACCCCGGCGTTGAGGGCCAAAAGGTTGGTCTGGAACGCTATCTCGTCGATCACGCCGATGATCCGCGAAATCTGGGCCGAACTGTCGGCGATCTGGGTCATTGCGCCGACGGCATCCATGACGACGGCGCTGGTCTTGTCGGCGCTGACCTTCGCCGACGCGGCAAGCTGACTGGCCTTGGCGGTGCCGGCTGAGGTAGCCTTGCTTGCCGTTGCCATGTCGGTTAGCGCGACGGCCGCCTTTTCGATGGCTGTCGTCTGCCGCCGGGTCCGCGACAAAAGCTCTTTCGCGGCACCGTTGATCTGCCCGGTCTGAGCGTGGACGGTATGCGCGTTCCGCGAGGTCTCGGACAGCATATTCGCAAGCTTGCCGAGGGCATTGTTCAGGTCGGTCCGGATCGTTTCCAGCTCACCGTCCAGCGTCTCGGCAATTCGTGCGGTCAGGTCGCCCGACGCCAGACGGTCAAGCGCCTGCCCGATTGCGCGCATGCCCTGCTTGCGCCGCGTGATGTCGGTCGCAAACTTGACCACCTTGCTGATGGTCCCGTCGGCATCGCGGATCGGGTTGTAGCTTGCCAGGATCCAGACCTCGCGCCCGTCCTTGCCGATGCGACGGAATTCGGCCTGCCGGACATTGCCCGCGCGCAGATCCGACCAGAAGGACTTGTAGCTGTCCTCCTCCGCCTCACCCTCGGGCATGAACATCGCGTGGCGCTGGCCGAGGATCTCCTCGATCCGGTAGCCAAGCGTGTCGAGGAAGTTGCCGTTTGCCGCCAGGATGCGGCCGTCGGGCGCGAACTCGATGATCGCCTGCGAGCGGTCGAGAGCCGCCATCTTGCCGGCAATGTCCAGTTCCGCCTGTTTGGCTGCCGTCTTGTCGATGGCGAACTTGATGATCTTGGACACCTTGCCGTCATGCCCACGGATCGCGTTGTAGGTTGCCTGCAGCCAAACCGGTTTTCCATGGCGGTCCACCCGGCAGAATTCGCCCGAATGAAAGCCGCCTGCCCGCAGCGCATCCCAGAAGGCACGGTATTCCGGCGTCGAGGCTTGCCCTGCCGGCATGAAGATCGCGTGGTGACGGCCGCGGATCTCGGCTAGGGTATAGCCTGTGCAGCTTAGGAAATTTTCGTTCGCATTGAGGATATTTCCCAGGCTGTCGAACTCGATCACCGCCTGAGACCGTTCGATGGTGGCGCGGACGCCCTCAGCCTCAAGCGCGGCGGTCATGCGGGCCGTCACGTCGGTGGCAAACTTCACGATCCCGATGACTGCGCCGTCCGGGCCACGCAGCGGATTGTAGCTTGCCTCAAGCCAGATCGTGCGGCCGTCCTTGGTCTTGCGCGCGAAGGTGTCGACAGTTTCCTCGCCCTTTTCAAGGCGTTCCCAGAATTTGCGATAGTCCGGCGTGTCGGCCGCCCCGGCGGGCATGAAGATCCGGTGATGCTTGCCGACAATTTCGCCCAGCGTGTAGCCCGTTGCCTTCAGGAAGTTTTCGTTGGCATCCTGGATCGTTCCGTCTGGCTGGAACCAGATGATGGCCTGGACCTTCGACACCGCGGCCAGCAGCGCATCGCATCTTGAGGATCGGGCATCCGCGGCCGGAGCGGCAAATTTGGCAAACAGATTCAGCATCGACAGGCTCCCTTGGTCGAAGGGACCATACGGCCTGCTTCTTTCCTACCTGTTAACGGCCGAGCCTGGTGCTACCCGGCATCAGTTCTGCCGTGCCGCCGTCTCGGCAGTGATGTCGAAAAGCCGGGCACCAAGCTGGCCGCCCTTTTTCATCTCGCCCAGGATCACCGTGGTCTGCGCGCCAAGGTCGTCGGTGATGACCCATTGCCGAAGCTCGACAGGATCGCCGGTGAAGACGAGCTCGATGGAACCATACTCCGGATTCTCCGGGTCCTGCGCCCGCACACGGGTCGATGTGCCGTCCTCGGAATGGCCGACGACCATCTTCGCGCGGCCAAGGTCGATGTTTTCGGCCAGGATCAGGTTCAGGGGCGTGCGCTTCAGCGGATACTGCTCGGGCGGCTGGTTCGACTTGGCATCGAAGATCGCGACCTGCTGGCCGCCTGCAATCACCAGACTGCGGTCGGGCGGGGCATATTCGAACCGCACACGGCCAGGACGCTTGATGAAGATCTTGCC